>CAINLJ010000262.1 GCA_903850335.1 uncultured Bacteroidia bacterium
ATTCCGGTACGCTGTACCTTTGGTGCATAGCCCATCGTGTATTCTACAAATATAATCAGTGCTCTGCACCTCTGTCTCTTTGGTAACAAAACTTCTGCAAATCGCTGTTTATGAAATAAAAATTCAATTTTATACCTTTCACCACAACTTTTTCATCTGATCAGTTATTCTTCAAAAAGTGTCGACTCTTTGAAAGGCAGATGGTGAAAATTGAGGAATCCAACATATTCTTCCTGAAATGACTTATTCCAGTGAAATTGTTCCTGATTTTGGATATAAAGCAGTGTACTATCGAGCTGTGACCTGCTTATTGAGAAGGCTGCAAAACCTTTATCCCAGCTAAAAAACCTTAATAATTCAAAGTTTTGCCGAAGCCATGTTGTTGAACTCTGCTTGAGATGCAGGATCGATGATTCAACAGATAATTTTGCAGGAAGAGCGATAAGAAAGTGTATGTGGTTTTCTGCTCCGCCGAGTGCAACCATATTCATCCCTTTTGATTTTGAAACTGCAGACATATATCCATGCAATTGACTGCGAATATCCGCTGTAAGGAAGTTTTTTTGCCTGTAGGTTCCTACCACAACGTGCATGAGGCAGCTAATGAACTCTTTTGACATTGTATGTTAGTTTTTATTTTCTGCGGGGCTTGTTAACGTATTTTCCGTCAATCAGTCTGAAGCCTATTCGTTCAAGATATTTGTTATGCTCCCTGCTTTGAGGCTCAATATATATATGGCTAAATCCCAGAAAGTCAATGCACCTAAGCTCACACTGATAAAATGTTCGGGCAAGTTGCGAATTTCTGTGTTTAGGAACCATATAGTCGATACAAATCTTCAGAGTCTTCTCATCCCGTATTTCAGCAATGATAAGACCTACTGTTTCCATATTCGAAAATAACAACGCTACTAAATACTCATCCTCAATCTTAAAATTAAATCCCGGGAAATATTTAGCTATATCTTTCCTGTAATAATTCAGGAAGTAGTTAAGGTAGTTATCCTCACGATCAGGAATAAGAATTACTTCAATCGGACGGTTTTTCTCAATATGCTGACGTAACTTATACAACGTTACAAGAGCAGCCAAAATTCCCGAACCAGAAATAAGATAGGATCCGATAACAATTCCTCCTGTTACAAAAACGGCATTAACCAGAATATACCAGGGTGAACTCTTCATGTCAGGCTTCACAAAAAAGCCGCAGACAAGAATAATCAAGGCTATAACCCCATATAACAAGCTACTATATGTATTTACCATTTGCATATAATACCCGAACAAAGGAAACGTAATTTTGTTTAATTCGAAGAAACTTTAGATCGAAATCTATAATAATAATTGCTTTAGTGTAAAAAAGTTTTTATCTTTTAACTTATAAGATTACATTATTATTCACAATCGTGTTAATTTTGTA
The DNA here is from genome assembly GCA_903850335.1 of uncultured Bacteroidia bacterium. Classification (GTDB taxonomy): domain Bacteria; phylum Bacteroidota; class Bacteroidia; order Bacteroidales; family Prolixibacteraceae; genus JAAFHB01. Next base: position 1,421 of record CAINLJ010000262.1, read on the forward strand.
TACTATGGAATATATCCTTAAAATAGTAACTGTTTTTCTGATTGCCAGTGTAAAATATTTTTGGGCAACTCCATATTCCTTTGGCATGAAACTTAATGAATGGGAGACCATCTTTTTTATGGAGGCTGGTGGAATAATGGGTTTCTTGTTTTATTATTATTTCTTTGGATTTCTTTTCAAGGAATTAAAGTTACTCTGGCCCGTTGTTTATAAGTTTACCCCTGTTCTGTTTAAAGTCAGGTTCGAGATGTGGCTGGTTCGTCTAAGGCTAAAAAGAACAACTGCCCGAAAATTCACCAAAAGAAATAAAATGATTGTCAGATTGCGCAGGAGATATGGAATGTGGGGTCTGGTAATTTTATCCCCTGTGATCCTTTCAATACCTGTTGGAGCCTTCCTCGGGAATAAATATTTCAGGCATAATCATCATTACATTCCGTATATGATACTTTCGATTAGCATTTGGGGCATAATATCATTGATATTTTTCAGCAGCTTTATGAATCATTGACACTGAAGTAGTCTCAGAATTTTTGCCGACCGGTTCATAAATCCGGCCGAACCCCCTTCCTCCATAAGGTTTTCGATGACGGAGCTTAACTCACCTCTAAGATCAGGAATTTGCTCAGCCAAGTTAAATAATACCTGCATAGAATTAACCCTTATCGCCGGGGCTTCCGAGGGTCCAAGCAGCTCAAAACAGCGGTTTATTATGGCTCCAAGATACTCCTCAGGAATCTCATAACGAGAAAGAATCCTTGTAAAATGCCTTTTTAATGATCCGTCTTTTGTAATAAGCAGCGACGATATAATCGTTTGTATTTTATCTTCAAGAATTTCAGGGAATTTTTCAGAAGTGGTATCGATGATCCAGCAGGAGCGCCAGGCAAGTCGTTTATCTTCGGAGAAAATGAGTTGGAATAGTTTATCAAATAATACCTTGTCTGTTTTTACTGCACTTATCCAGCTTGCCTGTCCTTTAGCGCCAAACGAAAAAATATGTTGCCGAAAAATATCATCATCGGATTTATCTGGAATTTCGATCGCGGAGGTAGTCATAAAACAGCAACTGAGATTTTATTTTTGGTGTTTCTTCCTGATTTTTGATGACGTTTTTCAAGTCATTATCCAGAATTCTCGCGGCGGTATTATCCTGCCATTGTAAATTAAAGAAATTTATTAGTTCTGCTTTTATTTCCGGATCATAAATAGGTACTGCAACCTCCACCCGTCGGTCAAGGTTACGCGTCATAAAATCTGAGGATGATATATAAACTTTTTCCTCACCCCCATTATAAAAATAGAATAATCTTGAATGTTCAAGATACCTGTCTATCATGCCGATAGCGGGTATCTCCACCTTACCATCAGCTGAAGTTGTAAACATTGAAAACATTCCCCTAACGCTTAGCCTAACGTCAACACCGCACCTCGCAGCCTCTTCAATTTTAGTAATAATTTCAACATCTACCATATTATTACATTTCAGGTAGATTCGGGCTTCCATTCCGGCTTTAGCATTTGCTATCTCCTGTTTGATCATGGCAACGATTTTTTTCCTCATTGTAAAGGGAGAGACCAGAAGGTGCTGAAATCTGCTGATTCTGTAATTACGGTCAAAAAAATCAAAAACACGGGACACTTCACGCGTAATATCGGGATCTGCAGTACATAAAAGCTGATCGGAGAATACCTTTGAGGTTACTTCATTAAAGTTTCCAGTGCCAACCAGAGCGTATTTCTCAGTCTCTTTCTTGTCCTTACGAGTAATCAGGCATAACTTGGAATGAACCTTGAGCCCGGGAACCCCAAGTATTACCCTGACATTTTCTTTACCAAGCATATTTCCATACTCAATATTATCCTGCTCATTAAACCGGGCGCGAAGTTCAAGAACGACTGTTACTTTCTTACCATTTCTTGCAGCGTTTATAAGGGAATTGATTACATGTGAGTTACGAGCCATTCGGTATCCCGTCATCCTTATTTCGGTTACCTTGGGATCCATCGAGACTTCGCGTAATAAATCAATGAAATGGAAAAATGAATGGTAAGGAAAATGAAACAGGATATCACTCTTACTTATACTTTTGAGATAGGTTTGTCCATGAATAATTTTTTGATGACGCACCGGGCTGACAGGCTTATAATAAAGATGTTCAGCTCCGACTTTCGGAAAACCCATGAAATCCTTAAAATTATGTATTCTGCTGCCTCCGATCACTACATCATCTTTCTTAAAATTAAGTTTATAAAGCAGGAAGGACAATAGATTTTCAGGGATTTCCTTCTCATGGACAAATCGCACGAGCGCACTGTTCCCCCGTTTGACAATGCTTTTTGCGACAAGCTTTACATAACTTTCGGCTACATCATCATCCAGGTCCAGCTCTGCATCTCTTGTCAGTTTGAATATGTACGAACTAATCTTATGATAGCTAAACATATAGAACGTATCATCAAGTTCGTACCTGATCACATCCTCGAGAAGTATTATATATGTTTTATTATCTGTTGATGGGATCTTTACGAACCGGGTAAGTGAATCGGTCGGAACCTCGATAAGCGCGTATTCCGATTTTTTATTCTTCTCCATATCGACAGCCAAATAAATTGCATCATCACTTAACAGAGGCAACTTGCTTCCCTTTCTGAGGATTATTGGCATGATACGCGGACGGACCTCGCGTTTGAAATAGTGCGTAACAAACCTTCCCTGTTCCTCTGTAAGTTGATTTTCATTGACTATAAAAATATTTTCAGAGGCAAGCTCTTCCAGGATCTGGTTATAAATTTCTTCAAAACGGCCACTCTGCTCAATGACTATTTCTTCAATTTGGGTCATCACTTCACGTGGATTACCACCCTCCGCGAGAGTAAGCTGACCAACCATAGCCAGACGACGCAGAATCGCAACACGTACCCTAAAAAATTCGTCGAGATTGTTTGAATAGATTCCGAGGAACTTTAGTCGTTCGATAAGAGGCACTTCACTTCTTGATGCTTCCTGAAGAACCCGCTCATTAAAAGATAACCAGCTAATCTCCTTACTCCTGAATGTTGTTGTCATGATATGTGCTCTCTTTAATAATTTTTTAAAGATAAATATTCAAACTATAAGATTATAAGCACTCCCTGATATTTTTGCCAGAATCCGATTTTTCTTGTAAATTTGATGTGTAACTTTGAAAACACAATGACTGAAAAAGAGATAAAAGAGAATTATGATCAAATTTGCAATCTGCTGTCAGCAAGAAAACTAAAGCCGGCATTCGATCTGCTTGAACAATTAATTTCAGTTACCGGGCTTGCAGAATTTTTGGACCAATATACAAACCTGGAGCAAAATTATAAATTTATGCTCAAATATACAGTTGAGGGAATCAACGATCCTGAGAGACAAAAGATATATGAACATTTATTGATTACCACCTTTGAACTTGCGGACAATACATACGAAAATCTTCGCATGAAATATTCGCAGTCGATTGAATTTCAGAAGAAGCGGGGATTTGCAAAGCATTACATTACAAATTTTGAAGGCTTTACTCAGGATCTTGAAAAGTACTTCGTTCAAAAAGAGCTCAGAACATTAATCCAGAATGACATTCCGGATAGTCCGGAGCTTCGGATGGATGCTGAAAATCACCTTCAAAAAATTTTTACATTATTCTACCATTTCTGGTTTACGGACCATCTGACCGGCGATGAAGCCCAATTTCTGGACACTTTCATCAAAAATAGTGCTTATCCGTATTACGAAAGATCATTACTAGTTACGGCACTAACCCTTAGTGTTATGTGTCATTATGATGAGCATAAAATAATCCTTCTTTTCAACGCTTATGAAGATCCGGATGAAGAGGTAAGTCTTAGAGCGTTAATCGGACTGATCATCGCCATTTATCACTATGATAAGCGGATGCCATTTTCGCATGCGATCACAGGAAGATTGCAGATTTTCATTGAAGATCAACGATTCAGATCACATTTTGAGAAAATAATTCTTCAGTTTATCCGAAGTAAGGAGACTGAGAAGATACAACGTAAGCTTCAGGATGAAATATTCCCTGAAATGATTAAACTAAGTCCCAATCTTCGGAATAAGCTAAGCATTGAGAGCATGCTGGGTGAGGGAATCACAGATGACAAAAATCCTGAATGGCAGGAGATACTTAAAGATGTGCCTGGGCTTATGGGAAAGATGGAAGAATTGACTGAGATGCAGTTAGAAGGAGCTGATGTCTTTTTAAGTTCATTCTCGATGCTTAAACATTACCCTTTCTTTAGTGAGCTGGCGAACTGGTTTTTCCCTTTCACTCCGGATCACCCCGAAATAAAAAGAAATCCGATCAATAAAGATTCTTCTGAGGATCTTAACTTCACACGGATGATCATGAAATCCCCTATGTTCTGTAATTCTGATAAGTATTCGTTTTATTTTAGTATTATGAATATTCCTCCTGATTATAAACAGATGGTATCTGATTCATTAAAAGCAGAATCAGAGCAGATGGATGAACTTTCGAAAGACGGATCTTTTTTACAGCAGGGTAAAAATGCTGAAACAATAATTAGTCAATACACAAGAGACCTTTATCGCTTTTATAAGATTCACCCCAATCACACAAGTTTTGAGGATATATTTGCCTGGAAATTTGACTTCCATCACAAATTCGCCTTTGGTCCCTTATTGGATGAGGATCTGAAAATTCAACGCAACATTGCTGAATTTAATTTTGCAAAGAATTATTTTCATGAAGCTGCAGAATTATTCGAATTATTACTTCAGGTCAACGATGACATTGAAATGCTTCAGAAACTGGCCTTCTGCTATCAAAAGATGGGTGATTATAAAAAAGCACTTAATTATTACCTTAAGGCCGACTTGTTTGATCAGAATAAACTTTGGAATTATAAAAAAATTGCACTTTGCTATCGAAATCTTAAGAAGCCAGCGAAGGCACTTGAGTACTATCTGCTGGCGGAAATATTAGAGACTGATAATTTAAGCCTTCAAATATCGATCGGGCAATGTCAGATGGAATTAAAGCTATACGAAGATGCATTAAAAACGTATTATAAGGTTGAATATCTTTCGCCCGGGAATAAAAAGATCTGGCGACCTATCGGATGGTGTTCCTTTCTTCTGGGAAAAATTCCTGAAGCGGAGAAATATTACGACCGGCTCATCAGTGATCAGCCCAACAAATACGACCTTCTGAACATGGGGCATGTACAATGGTGCCTGGGTCACAGAAAAGCTGCCCTCGATTACTACAAACGCAGTATCAATGATTCTGAAAATTCAGAAAAAGAATTTATGGAAGCCTTTGATGAGGATGTTCAAAATCTTATCAAACAAGGTGTTAATCCGGACGATGTGCCAATAATGCTTGATCAGCTAAGGTACTTTCTGGAGGAATAATCAGAAATATTTTGGTGTGACCCGATTCCGCCGGACAGTAATAAAATCATAACTGATCATAAACTCATGGGTTCCTGAATTGACCTGTGTAGGATAGAATGTTGTTAAATCATAGGAATAACCGAACTTGAGCTGTGGATTAACATTATACTGGAAAATAAACCCAAATGAGTTCTTCATACGGTAGGTTGCTCCGATCCAAACCTGATCGTAGAGCAGAAAACTGGTAGTAAAATCTACGAAACTTGGGGTCCTTTCGGCCCATCTGTACAACAAAGTTGGCTTGAACTTGACAATATCGTTGATAAAAAACACATATCCTCCCATGCCATAAAAATGGTAAACCTCTCTGAATGCTGGCTTTCCATCATCCGCGTTTATAGTATGTCTTAAAATCTTTGGAGAAGATGCTCCAAAAAAGAACCGTTCCCCATGCCATAGAAATCCAATTCCCATGTTCGGAATAAATTTCATCTTAACATCATACATAAAAACCATATCCGGTGAGTCCATTATGCGCAAACTTGTAAAATTTGCCTGAAAGGTATTGACTTCGCCCTTTATCCCAAAAGAAAGATATTGATCCCTGTAAAGCCGAATCCGAAAGGCATAATCGACATTAATTCCATTCTGACGAAGCGGTCCCCATTTGTCATTAACTAGCGAAAGACCAAGGGCTATGTCATATCTGTTAATTGGACCGCTTATTGTAAGGGAATTTGTATTGGGTGCCCCATCGAACCCGACCCACTGAGCTCTTGAGATGCCCGTAAAGTTAAGGGTTCCGGAGAGTCCGGCATAGGCAGGCTGAATAGTAAGGAGATTATTCATGTACTGAGTAAAAACGGGATCCTGCTGTGAGAATCCATTTTTAGGCAGCCACAACAAGAGACAAAGTATAAAACCTACTAATCCAGAGAATAATATGTGTTTACTTTTTCTCAAAATAAATCTATTATCCATCAAATATAGTGACAAAATCGATCAGTTGATCAGGTGGTTAGTTTGGGATCAATTTAAACATTATGGAGAGACAAATCACAGTCTAAAATCTTTGGGATCCATATAAATCATTGTCAGAATAATATTCTGTAAATGATTTTACAGGTCCTATTTATAAGACAATTTCTTATTCTATTGGATAAAACCTGTTAATAAATGCTTAAAGGTGCAGAGCACCGTTTATATTTGTAGAAAATGCTTTTAAAAAATATTCAAATTAGGTACAGCGTACCGTAATACCTTTAAATATG
>CAINLJ010000263.1 GCA_903850335.1 uncultured Bacteroidia bacterium
CTGCAAAAGCCGCAAAGGCTCTAAATAAACCCGAAGACGTTACCAAATATTCACTTCTGGCTGAGCGGACAAAGGCAGCATTTTATAAAGAGTTTTATGATGAAAAAAATGGCACCTACGGAAAAGCCGGGGGAAATATCTTTGCTCTCAAAATGGGTGTCCCTGCATGGCAGTATGATAAGGTAATAAATTCATTAAAATCTGATATTCAAGCAAATAATGGGAATTTGGATACTGGCATTTTTGGCACCCAATTTTTCTTTGAGGTATTATCAGAGAACGGAATGCATGATTTAGCTTACAAGGCTATGAATAAGCGGACACAGCCAGGTTTTGGGTGGTGGATTGATCAGGGTGCTACAACAACCTGGGAACAATGGAATGGTGACAATTCACGCAATCACCCGATGTTTGGAGGCAGTCTTGTTTGGTTTTACAGGAAGCTTGCCGGGATGAATGCCGATCCTGAAGCACCGGGATACAGGCATATTATCTTCCGTCCCCAGCCTGTTGATGACCTGTCTTTCGTAAAGTATTTCACACAAACTCCATTTGGGGAAGCAGGAATATTCTGGAAAAATGATACTGAAAGATTTTCGATGGAGGTAACTGTCCCGGTAGGTAGTGAGGCAACGATTTATGTGCCTATCGGGAAGGGTAAGGAAATAACTGAAAGTGGTCATTCGATCACCGGTTCGGAAGCAATAAAAATAGTCAGGGATGAAGGAGATTACAGAACATTCGAAGTAAAAAGCGGAACTTATCAATTTTCATCCAGGTAAGATTAGTTGAACGGGAGGTTCAGTGCTATACAAACTGAACCTGTACAAGTCTGGGAAAAACGTACCCACTCTGTTAATTGATTGAATTTGAATAGCATACTCAACTTGCTGGGCTTGCTGAAATGTTGGTTGTCATGTAAACAAAGTACAGATAAGATGTATAATTAAAATAAGACTGTGGAAAAGAAGAAAGGAATATTGAAGAAAGTTATCTTAAGAATTATTGGAATAATTGTTCTTTTCATATTAATTACCATTGGTAACTTAATGATTTTTGAGAAGACCTCATCTGCTGTTTCCAAGGGACAACCAATAGATAACTTTAACGAAAAGAATTATGCACTTTTGGTTATTGATATTCAAGAAGCTACAACAGGAGTTGTTTCAGAAAACTCATTTTATACTAGAAATTCTGATGATTTAATAAAAAATATAAACCAAATAACTGAAAGTTTTTTGCATCAAAATATTCCAGTTATTTATATACGCAGTGAAATAACAAATCCATTAATAAATTTACTGAATAATTCATATGCCAAAGGTAGTCTAGGGGCTAAATTTGATAAACGACTAAATATAGGATTTGGAATAGAGGTCGTTAAAAGTTGGAATGATGCGTTTCTAAATTCGAATCTCGACAATATACTGTCTATAAATAAAATAAATGAATTGTATATCGTTGGCTTAGATGCTGCCCAATGCATAAATATTACGGTTGAAGCCGCGCAGAACAGAAATTACAGGATTAATCTTATAGAAGAAGCGATTTTGTCGGAATCAGCGAAAATGAAGGACAGTATGATATTGAGTTATATGAATAGGGGTGTAAAAGTTTTAAAGATAGATAGTTTAAAATTTATAATAAAAAACACGAACGCACACACGCGCAATCAGGTAGAGGTATAATCAATAATTTAAAAATTTAAAAAGAGTATATAGCTAATTTCAAAAATCAACGTCAAAATCATATAATTTGTTTCTTATGAAAAATAATACTTTATGCCATAATGGTTAGCTTATTCCGCTTTTCTCCCTGTCAGAAGCAGTGGTTTTCAGTGTGTATATTCACGCGCAGCTATTTTTGCGGTTTGACATCTGTAAGGGGGACTTCAATCTGCCCCTGCTTTAGTTTAGCACTATAGTTGCTAGGGCAGAAAAAAATAAAATGCGGAGAATAATTGGCATTTTATACGCATTTTGTGCGGATATAATTTTGCCCTGCTGAGAATAAATACTAATTTAAACGCTCAATTTCAAGAGAAAAGGAATTTGTATGTAATTGTTGATTTGATGATTGACGTAACCAAAAACAATGATAAGGAATTAAATAAGAAACGACTATTTTCAAACAAATTTATTTCCTATGAAAAAAAGAAAGATACTTCTGTTTGTTTCCAGAATTTACGGAGTCTTAAATACATTATACCTGGTAGGTTTGTTTGCACCAAAATTAATAGGTTCAATTGACAGATTAACAATCAACACGATTCTTAACTGGAATGACAATCCTACCGGATTCATTTATACGTATCTCCTGGGGTATGTTATTATTTGGTGGAAACCACTTTGGGGATCTTTAATAATCCTGGCAAGTGTAACATTTTTTTTTATCTTCAATCCACATAATGTGGGGTTTATACTAATGTTTCTGATTCCAACTCTTTTGGTTTCGATTCTTTACCTTTGGAGTTGGTATAGTACTTCTAAATAACGGATTTGCTGACTATATCAAATATCAGTGTTCTTGAATACAGTGGTTCGCGAAATTATAGGATATTTCGATGATGAGCTGAATAATGGAAAACTCTGATAATGTTGAAAGCAACAGGAATTATTTGATTTGGATGTGATAAACGAAACCTGGCTTATGATCTAAACCCAATATGTCAACATTAAAATTTTAATTCAGTATTTAAAAATATAAATGACCTCAACAATTTTAAGTGTTGAAAATTTTCCAGTACTACAGACACTTGATATTCAGAACTATGAAAAATATTATGGATGGATTCGTCATCCTCATTATGACTTTATTATTCAGTTCATCCTCATTAAAAGCTTTTTCTCAGATAGAAAGTTATGTGTTGAAACGTTTACAGGAAAAGGAATGGGTACTACTTTTCAACAATACCTCAAAGAATATAGTTTACACACAAAATGAATGCTTTATTTATGTTAATTGTAAATATGATGCCAAAGCAGAATACTATTTATCAAATACGGTTGAAACGGTTTTCGATAAAAACAAAGTAGGAAAAATTATGAACGGGAAATATATTATAGAACGAATTATTTCCAGTAAACAAGTTAATAACTATCCATCTGAAGTGATGGTATTTGAAATTAAGGAACTTAACGCTAATATGCTTACATTAAAATACCGAAATGAAGAGTTTAACTACTGTGCAAAAGAGAACTTTGCGTTAAAATATCAAGATCCCGACGAGCAAGTTTACATTGCGGGAAAGAACAAGATGGGGAGTGCTTTTTCTCAAATAGGAAGTTCTATGTTAACCCGTTTACAAGGGAAAAGATGGGTTATGAAAGAAACAAACCGTACCTTTGAGATGGTTTTTACAACAACTAAATGTTTTTATTATACTGATGGTAAGGCCGATGGTACCCGGAATTATTATTTGTCGGACACGATCGAAACGGTTTTCGATAAAAGCAAAGTAGGAAAAATTATGAACGGGAAATATATTATTGAGGGCGATATTCTCCGTAAAACGGCCGGTTATCAACGTCCTTTTGTAAGAGTCAATGAGATAAAGGAGTTTAATGAGACTACGCTTGTGTTGATATTTCGACATGAGGGAGTTATGTATACAAGATGATAGGATCGTGCTCAGGATTAATGCTTATATTCCCTGAATTTACCTGGCATTGATATAGCTTAAAATTATCGGTGAATCCTCAGGAAGGCTATAATAATTTGCAAACAGAAACCTTGGTGAGATTAATTTCAGATTCCTCACCAGGCAGGCATTAACCCGCAATTGGCAAAACGAGTTCTGCCGAGAAAGTAAACCTGCAGACGGATAAACATAAAGTGAAATGGACAAATTTCTGGATTGGTTTAACAACGAAAACCGCCTTGACCCTGTTTTAAAAGCTGCCATAGCACTTTTTTGGTTTATAATTACTATGAGGTATTACAAAAAATGCAACATAGTTCCGGCTACATTACAGAATGGATCGAATGGTTTTTGCTTTGTCTCAGGAATGCAATGCTCTCTACCGAAAATACTACTCAGAAAATATTGTTAAAAGCTAAGTTTTGGAAAATTCATGAACACACACCTGTCAACGAACGCCAACGATTGATACTTAACAAGCTCCTCGGCGATTTTGAAGGAAAACGACAAACCTCAAAGTGGGCTAAAATTGTAAAACCCTCTGCCGATACTGCCTTACGCGACATAAGAGACCTGGTAGACAAGGGCATCTTAAAACAAACTGATGAAAGAGAAGTAATCAAAAATAATATTTATGCCTGTTATAATTCAATCACCAAGTGCAGCTTTAATCTTTCCAGGTAATGATTCAAAAACAAGGTCATATGAGTGATCAATCATATCAAATATTAGTTTCCGGGGTAATGAACTATCCAGAATCACCGTATTCCAGTGCTTCTTATTCATGTGCCAACCCGGAATAATTGCCGGATTTGACTCACGCAACTCTATCGCCTTCTCAGGATCGCATTTCAGGTTCATGGAAATATCACCCTCAAGGCTTATTAAAATAAAAATCTTGCCCCCAACCTTAACAACTAAGGTAGTATTGTCAAAGGGAAAACTCTCCTCAGTCCCGTTCTTTGTCAGACAATAAGCCCTGATTTCTTCTATATCCATTTTCGCGAGGTTAAAAAGTTAAATCAAATATAGAAAAACTCTTTGATTAAAATTATAAAATAAATTCTAGTAATTTAGGGGAATACTTAAACAGGCTAAAACTTATAAAAAACATGAAACTCCTGGCTAACTTTTTGTTTGCTCTGCTTTTTTGTTTTTCGGCGTCTGCTCAAAAGGCTGATGACTGGAAACTTGTCCGGAATCAGGAAGGGGTAAAGATATATTTGAGAAGTGTAGAAGGAATGGGGACCAAACAAGTCTTAGGACTTACGAAGGTATCTGCCACATTGGGATCATTAGTGAGCATGGTCAAAGATCCTGAAAATCACCATTCCTGGATCTATGCAAATAAACAGGCCCGGTTTCTCAAAAATATCAGCGATTTCGAATGGATTTATTACAACATCTCAGAGGCACCATGGCCTGTACGAAACCGGGATTTAATTACGCATGCAAAAATTGATCAGGATCCTGATTCTTACGCTGTTAAAATTGATTCTGAAGGGTGGCCGGATTATGTTCCGCCAAACAAAAATCTTGTTCGTATAGCGATGTTACGATCATTATGGATATTTACTCCTAAAAATAATGGGGAAATAGATATACGCTTTGAGTTATCTATTGATTTAGGCGGGGATATACCAGCTTGGCTGGTCAATTTTGCAATAGACAAAGGACCGTTCAATACGCTTTTGAATTTAACTGAAGTTGTAAAATCAGACAGGTACAGGAGTAGAATACTTCCCTTTATTAAAGAAAAAACGTTATAGCTGTCTTAAAAAAAACTATATAATGAAAATAAGTATCACCGGTGCCAGCGGCCATATTGGCAACAATCTTTGCCGTGAGCTTATTGAAAGGGGACATCAGGTTAAAGCACTTGTCCACACTTTTGATAAATCGTTAACCGGCCTGATTGTTGAAAAAGTAAATGGTCATATACTTGATTTAAAAGCGCTCCATACATTGATTGAAGATGCTGATTATGTTTTTCATACGGCTGCCATTATTTCAATCGGAGTTAATTCCAAAGAAAAAATATTTCAGACTAATATTGAAGGAACCCGGAATATTGCAGAAGCCTGTTTAAAGCATAAAATAAAGCGATTAATTCATTTTAGTTCCATTCATTCATTAAGGTGCGATTCACAAGATAAGCTACTGGTCGAATCGGCAGCCCTGGCTGGTGAGGAAGCATATTATTACAGTCAATCCAAAGCATTTGCAGAAATATTATTACTTGACGCCTGCAAACGTGGATTGGACACGATCATACTTAACCCTTCCTCAGTAATCGGTCCATTCGATTTTGTCCCTTCACTGGCGGGGCAAATGATCATTAAAATTGCTACCGGTAAACTACCTGTCCTTATCAAAGGCGGATATCACTGGGTGGACGTAAGGGATATTGTCAACGCTGCAATCCACGCTATGGAAATGGGTCGAACTGGAGAACGATACCTGCTTACAAGCCAATGGATGAGCCTTTCAGAAATTGCTTCAATTATTTGTAACGAAATCAACCGGAAACCACCGGTTATTGTTCCGGGTTTTATTGCAAGAACCGGACTTCCATTCATTCAATTACTTAGCAAACTTTCCGGGAAACAAGTATTGTATACAAAAGAGTCGTTGGACATTGTGAGTAATTCCCCTAAATTGGTTAATAACCAAAAAGCAGCCGAAGAGCTAGGTTTCAAACCACGAACCCTCGAGGAGACTTTTATTGATTCTTTGCATTGGTTCATAAAGAATGGATACATAAACACGTCAAAAATCAAAAAATTAAATGGCTAATCCCACTTTCTCCCTTAACGACCTGATTTTTTACTGGATCCTTTTCCCAATTATTTTATTTCCGGTCCTTCTTTTTGTGAAACAACCCTATGGAAGGCATTTCAGTACTAGCTGGGGACCCTCAGTTTCAAACCGGAAAGGGTGGATAATCATGGAGTTTCCTTCCTTGTTTATTATAAGTTTGTTTTTTATTAATCAGGAGAAATTCGCACCCATCTCCACCTTCCTTTTTACATTATGGATTATCCACTACTTTAACCGTACACTTATTTTCCCGTTCAGGATTAAAACCAAAGGGAAGAGAATGCCGGTAATAATCGTTTTGTTTGCCATTCTGTTCAACAGTATAAATGCCACTATAAATGGTATTGATCTTGGTAAAACAATTGATTTTCATTCTTATACAACCATTGATTTTGTTAGGTCCGGAATTGGCCTTGTACTTTTTATGACCGGAATGATTATCAATCTATCTTCTGACACTATTTTAATTGGGCTTCGAAAGAGTTCGGGCAATGGCTATCAAATACCTCAAAAAGGGTTGTTCAGGTGGGTTTCGTGTCCAAATTATTTGGGCGAAATCATTGAATGGACTGGTTTTGCCTTGATGGCCTGGAACCTTGCTGCCTTGTCTTTTGTAATCTGGACTCTTGTAAATCTGTTGCCACGCGCTCTTGATAATCACAAATGGTACCGCCAGCACTTTTCAAATTATCCGGAAAACAGAAAGGCGATTTTCCCGTTTATTTTATAGGCAAAACTTCGTGTATTATTTGCCTGCCTGACCTGCAAATTTCTTCCTGTATTCTCAATTTACAGGTGGGATAAAGGCTCCCTCGAAATGTTCTAGTTTATAGTTGATATCATCTGAAAATATGATAGAGATCACATCAAAACGTGTTTCCAGATCAATCTCATTCTTGTTCAGCCATGCATCGGCAGCCTCGACCAGATTTCTGATCTTTTGTATTGAAATTGCTTCCCAGGGTTCTTCGAAATAATCCCCCTCGCGTGTTTTTACTTCCACAATAACAATTTCATCCCCTTGTTTTGCAATGATATCAATCTCCTTATGACCATAAAGCCAGTTTTGTTCCATGATCTTGTAGCCCTCTTTTCGAAGAAAGGCAGCGGCGATCTGCTCTCCTTTTTTGCCTAATTCCAATGGTAGTATCAACTTAGTATAGTATTAAACTGTTTGAATTACAACCTCTTCTTTTGTAACCTTCAATTGTATTTTACTTCCGAGAATTAAAGGCATATTTGGCAATTCGTGACCTGAAGGAAATCCAAAGATCACTGGGTATTGATAAGTCTCCACGGCTTCACGGATAATCATGGAACTTGATTTCCCATATGGTGTTTCCCGGTCTGTTATTGCAGTAAAATATCCGATTATCAGCCCGGAGATTTTCTCCAGGATTTTGCCTGTTTTCAGATTTTGCATCATTCTGTCGATGTGGTAATGATACTCGCCAATATCTTCAATAAACAGGATTTTACCCTTTGGATCGATATCAAGGGAAGTACCACGAAGGCTTTGAATGATAGAAAGATTTCCGCCGCATAATGCACCGGAGGCAGAACCTGTTCGGTTGTATTGATTAGGCTTAACGGAGTAGTGAGGAGATTTACCATGGAGGAGTTCCATCATTTCGGTAAAGCTTTCGGTGAGTTTTCCGTCCTGTTCAAACCATGCTGTCATCACGCCGTGAATGGATGCTATTTTATGCTTCGAAAGAAAGGCATGAAAAACTGTAATGTCGCTAAACCCGATAAGCCATTTAGGTTTTTTAAAAAAGGAGGACCAGTTAAGCAGGCAATGAGTCCGGATAGACCCATATCCGCCGCGAGAGAAAAATATCGCTTTAATTCTTCTGTCATCGAGTGCCTGTTGCATGTCGGCTGCCCGAATCACATCAGGACCGGCAAATATTCCATCCTCATCAAAAGTGTGTGAACCAAAATGTATCTGAAATCCTAAATTACGTAGGATTTCGGCGCCACGTTCTGCAATTTGCCGCTCAATTTTCCCTGATGGAGATATGATCGCTACATGATCTCCCGGTAGCAGAAATGGTGGAAATTTCATTTGAATTGAGCTAATTATGATTTTCTGTTCAAAAATTCTTCGATTGCAGCCGGGAAATATTTGTATTCCAGTTCATGGATCCTGGCCGCCAGAGTATCTGCTGAATCGAGCGGGTATACCGGACATTTGACTTGCAACAGATGTTCGCCACGATCATATTCCCTGTTGACAAGATGAATTGTTATTCCTGATTCTGTCTCATGGTTTGCAACTACGGTTTCGTGTACCTTCGAGCCATACATTCCTTTTCCGCCATAATTGGGTAAAAGAGCAGGATGAATATTAATTATTGTAAAGTCTTCAATCAATTCCGGAGGTACAAGCCATAGAAATCCTGCCAGGATGATCAGTTCGATATTTCTGTTTTTTAGTTCTTTAATCAGTTTATCTGACCCCTGAAACTCTTCTTTAGTGAAATAAAAAGCTTCGACCCCCAGTGTTTTAGTCCTTTCAAGTACGAAAGCATCTCTTTTATTTGACCAGACAGAATCAACTCTTACAGTAGGGTGGTTTTTGAAGTATCGGATGATATTTTCTGCATTACTACCCGATCCTGAGGCAAATATGGCTATATTTCTCATAATCTTTATTTTACAATTCTTTATTTTTTGAATATTCGACCCGTTTATTCCAATTAAAATTTCAGTACGTTATTTTCATGCCCAATATAATAGATTCTTGTATAAATATTTGGTAGATAAATTTCTTTCTTTGTTTCTTTGCACTCGCTTGATAAAAATAAAATCAGCGAGTAAATTTAATAATAGTATTAACGTAAAAACTAAAAAATTATGTCTGACATTTCAGGTAAAGTAAAAGCGATCATTGTTGATAAACTTGGTGTTGATGAAAGTGAAGTTACCCCTGAGGCATCTTTCACTAACGATTTAGGTGCCGATTCTCTGGATACCGTAGAGTTGATTATGGAATTTGAAAAAGAGTTCAACATTGCTATCCCCGATGATCAGGCTGAAAAAATCGGAACTGTTGGCGATGCTATCAATTACATCACTGAAAACGCGAAGTAATCCAGTTTTTCACTAATAAAGGGCTCAAAAGCTTACTATGGAATTAAAACGAGTTGTTGTAACCGGATTGGGCACGATAAACCCGCTAGGTAAGAACGTTGAGGAATTCTGGGAAAACCTGTGCAATGGGGTTAGCGGTGCCGGCCCCATTACTCGTTTTGATGCCTCGAGATTCAAAACGCAATTTGCCTGCGAAGTTAGAGATTTTGATCCGAGTGAATACCTCGAGAAGAAAGAGGTTCATAAGCATGATTTATATGCCCAGTTTGCGTATGTTGCCGCAGCTCAGGCAATTAGTCATTCAGGTCTTGATCTTGACAAAATTGACAAGGATGAGTGCGGGGTTATCTGGGGTGCCGGGATTGGCGGTTTGAATACTTTTTTACAAACAGTGACCGAGTATAACCAAAGTCCTGAAACTCCGAGGTTTTCGCCGTTTTTTATCCCAAAAATGATTGCCAACATGGCCAGTGGAAACATCGCTTTAAAATATGGTTTCCGCGGACCGACTATCACGACTGTCACTGCCTGTGCATCTGCCACACATGCTATGATTGATGCAGCTACTTATATCCGGCTTGGGAAGGCAAATATCTTTATCGCAGGAGGTTCCGAATCAGCAATAAATGAAGCCGGTGTAGGAGGATTCAATGCGATGCGGGCTTTATCAACCCGTAATAATG
This sequence comes from uncultured Bacteroidia bacterium, assembly GCA_903850335.1. Taxonomy (GTDB): domain Bacteria; phylum Bacteroidota; class Bacteroidia; order Bacteroidales; family Prolixibacteraceae; genus JAAFHB01. The sequence goes on from CAINLJ010000263.1 coordinate 10,240, forward strand.
ATCCAAAAACCGCCTCAAGACCTTTTGACGTAGGACGTGATGGCTTTGTTATGGCTGAAGGTTCAGGTGCCTTGATCCTGGAAGAGTATGAACATGCTGTCAGGCGCGGTGCAACAATATATGCAGAACTTGTAGGTATTGGAATGTCAACGGATGCCTATCACATGACTGCCCCGGATCCTGAAGGCGGAGGTGCCGCTCTGGTTATGAAAAGAGCACTGGATGATGCCGGGCTTGTAGCTTCAGACATTGACTATATCAATGTACACGGTACATCAACCGGACTGGGTGACATTGCTGAACCCAAAGCAATAAAGAAAGTCTTTGGTGATCATATCTATAAGCTCAGCATTAGTGCGACAAAATCCATGACAGGTCACTTACTGGGTGCTGCAGGAGCTGTTGAGGCAATTGCTGCAATTCTGGCAATGAGGGACGGTATCGTCCCCCCAACGATTAATCAGACGGAACTTGATCCTGAGATTGATCCAAAAATTGATTTTACATTTAATAAAGCTAAAAAACGCGAACTCAACTATGTTCTCAGTAACACGTTTGGATTTGGCGGTCATAATGGAACTGTAATCTTTAAAAAACTTTCTTAGAAAAGTGTTACGAGATTTAAGGTATCAAATAAAACTCTTTTCTTCTCCAAGGAAAGAGTTTTATGCTTTTTTAAAAGCTACTACAGGCTTTAGCCCGCTTAAACTAAAGCTTTATGACCTTGCGTTTATTCATCGGTCCGCATCCTCGACAGACTTAATGGGACTACCCGTAAATAACGAAAGACTTGAATATCTGGGAGATGCTGTTCTTGGAGCTATTGTTGCCGAATATTTATATAACAGGTTTCCCAGAAAAGACGAAGGCTTTCTAACCCAAATGCGTTCCCGTATTGTAAACAGAAGCTTTCTAACCCAATTAACTTTCAAACTTGGACTTAACCGTTTTATAAGTTCAAACACCAACTCTGTCAACGATTCAAGTCATATTTTTGGTGACGTCTTCGAGGCTTTTATCGGTGCAGTCTATCTCGACGTGGGTTATCAGGGTGTCAAACAATTTGTGATCAAGAAAGTCTTGTCTGTACATGTTGATATCCAGCAACTTGAAAAAAGCGATAATAACTATAAGAGTCAACTTATTGAATGGGGTCAAAAAAATAAGAGAGAGGTTGAGTTCGATACACGTGAGAATCCCGAAAATAGCAGTCAGAGCCTGCCATTTATATCCATTATCCGTATCGACGGACAGATTGTTGGAAAAGGTGAAGGATACTCGAAAAAAGAATCCCAGCAGAGTTCTGCATGTAAAGCTTTAAGTTACCTTGAACTCGGGGAGGTCAACTAAAGTTTTCTTTTAACTTCCTAAGTTAAATAATGTTAAGGAGAACCACCCTCTTTCATTAATAGCTTTATCTTTGTTTCGATGAGTAAAAGAATGATATATACACTGAGTGTTGCCATGGCATTGGCGGCAATATTTTTGATTGTCGTACAGATGATGACTATCAAACATACTGCAGATCTTCAGGAAAAGAATTTCAGGACACAAACGTACAAGGCACTGCAAGATGTGACAGATGCAATGGACATGTTTGAAATTAATCAGTTTTATGCTCTTGATGCTGATGCAGGAGAATATCCCTCAAATTCAACAGGATTGTTTCCTAACTCAGAGCATATTACCCCTCTTGGAGCGCTGGAAAAGAGCGGTGAAATTCTCGTCTCGCAAAAATTCTCCACAACCAATTCGAGGGTAGCAATAAATGATCATTCGAATTACTTTTCTCAGATTCAGGTTCAGAGTTTTCAGCATGTTTATAACCGGAAAAGTGCTCAGGACGCACAAAAACTCAGGTACCAGATATTTATGAGAGCGAGAGCTGAATTACCCCTGCCATTACGATTTCCACAGGAGATTCTGGCACAGGCGCTGGATTCAGCTTTGAAGAGAAATGATATTCTCCTCGATTATAAATATACTGTACTCACTCAGATTGATGGTAAGAGCGCCAACATCATGGGCAGTAAAGATTATAAACCCGGGAAGAAAACAAATCTTTATAAGAGGTTATTACTCGCTGATGATGAGCCGATCAGACCGGATTATCTCTGTGTTTATTTCCCCGACCAGAATAATAACTTCTTCAAGTCCGCCTCATTTCTGGTCTTCCCTTCCCTCATCCTTACTTTGATGATAATTGGTATCTTTATTGTGACGTTGCAGATCATCCTGCGTCAAAAGAAAATATCCCAGATAAAGAACGATTTCATCAACAATATGACCCACGAATTAAAGACGCCGATTTCGACTATTTCACTCGCTTCTCAAATGCTTCGTGATTCATCGGTATCACTTTCTCCCGGGACGGTAGATCATATTTCCGGCGTGATTTTTGATGAGAGTAAGAGACTGAGTAATCAGGTAGAAAAGGTTTTGCAAATGGCTGTTTTTAATGAAGGCCGTCTAAAACTTAAGTTTACTCAGATCGATTTGAATAAGCTTGCTGAGACTGTCGCCTCAAATTTCGAAATAAGGGTATCAAACGAAAACGGAGAATTAAAGACAGATTTAGTTGCGGAAAATCCCTTTATCAGGGGTGATGAAGTTCATATAACGAATGTGATTTTTAATTTACTTGATAATGCAGTTAAATATAGCAAGGCGAGTCCAGCAATCGAGCTATCGACTGAAAATAGAAATGGCTGGGTAATTATTCAGGTAAAAGATCACGGAATTGGAATTCCAAAGGAGCATCAGGCACAGATTTTCGAACGCTTTTATCGTGTGCCAACAGGAAATGTTCATAATGTCAAGGGTTTTGGACTTGGGCTGTCGTATGTAAAGCGAATAATTGACGTTCATGACGGTAAAATAAAAGTTGATAGTACCTTAGGGAAAGGTACCCGTTTCAGATTGTACTTCCCATTAAAAAATACTCAGAATTATGGAAAAGAGAACTAAAGTGATTCTCGCAGAAGATGATGAAAATCTTGGACTTCTGCTCAGAGAATATCTGATTGCAAAGGGTTATGATACCGACTTGTATCCTGACGGAGAAGTCGCGTACAAGGGATTTCAGAAAAATCAGTACGATCTTTGCATCTTCGATGTAATGATGCCGAAGAAAGATGGATTCACCTTGGCAAAGGATGTAAGAATGCTGAATTCCGATATCCCCATAATTTTCCTTACGGCAAAAAGTATGAAAGACGATGTTATCGAAGGCTTCAAGATTGGTGCTGACGACTATATGACGAAGCCTTTTAGTATGGAAGAACTCTTATTTCGTCTGGAAGCCATATTGCGCAGAACAAGCGGTGAAGGCGATAATTCCCAGACAATCTTTAAACTGGGCAGGTATATCTTCGATGCCCGCAAACAAACCTTATCGGATGCCAACGACACGACTAAACTTACAACCAAGGAATCCGACCTTCTCAAATTATTGTGCGTAAATGCAAATAAAATTCTGGAAAGGAATTTTGCCCTTAAGACAATCTGGGTTGACGATAATTACTTTAATGCCAGGAGTATGGATGTTTATATCACAAAACTGAGAAAACACCTGAAGACAGAAGAAGGAATTGAGATCATCAACGTTCATGGCAAAGGATATAAACTGATTATATAATTGTATTTCAGTTAATTATATAAAAATCCCGGATCAGCATGATCCGGGATTTTTTTTGATACCTCTATTTCAGATAATGTAGACGCGACTTATCGCATAGGTTACGATTAACCGCAAGAGACGCGATAAATCGCGTCTCTGCAAACAAATCGATTACACCAACCCTTGCGCCAGCATCGCATCGGCAACTTTCACGAATCCACCTACATTAGCGCCTTTCACATAGTTTATATAATCGCCTGATTTGCCATGTTTCGTACAGGTATCATGAATATCCTGCATAATCAAATGAAGACGTTTATCCACTTCCTCGCTTGTCCAGTTATAACGCATACTATTTTGTGACATTTCAAGTCCTGAGACCGCAACGCCCCCTGCATTTGCAGCCTTTCCCGGTGCGAAGGCAAACTTATGGTTAATAAAACAGTTCACCGCTTCGGATGTGCAACCCATATTGGAAACTTCGGCAACCAGAATACAACCATTATTGATTAGTTTTAAGGCGTCTGATTCGTCAAGTTCATTTTGTGTGGCACAAGGAAGCGCGATATCAACCTTTACCTCCCAGGGTTTGGCATCAGGAAAAAACTGAACTCCAAATTCTTCGGCATAAGGTGCAACGATATCATTATTGCTCTCCCGAAGTTCTAAAAGATAGTCTACCTTCTTCCCGGTAATTCCATTAGGATCATATATATAGCCATCCGGTCCTGAAACAGTAACCACCTTTCCGCCCAATTCATTAATCTTTGATATCGCACCCCAGGCAACATTCCCAAATCCGGAGACACTGAATGTTTTACCTTGTACCTCCTGCCCCATCTCTTTTAACATGTGCTGAACAAAATAAACCGCTCCATAACCGGTTGCCTCAGGACGGATTAGAGAACCTCCCCAACCCAGGCCTTTACCAGTTAGGACCCCTGTAAATTCATTCCTGATACGCTTATATTGTCCAAAGAGATAACCAATCTCACGCCCTCCTACTCCAATATCCCCGGCAGGGACATCTGTATTTGGTCCGATGTGACGAAATAACTCCGTCATAAAGGATTGACAGAATCGCATAATCTCATTATCGCTTCGACCCTTGGCGCTAAAATCTGAACCCCCTTTACCACCTCCCATAGGAAGAGTAGTAAGACTATTTTTAAACGTCTGCTCAAAACCAAGAAATTTCAATATGCTCAATGTAACACTTCGGTGAAACCGCAAACCACCCTTGTATGGTCCCAGGGCACTGTTGAATTCGACACGATAGCCACGGTTAATCTCGACCTCTCCTCTATCGTTTGTCCAGGGAACCCTGAACATGATTGTCCGCTCGGGTTCCACCATACGCTCAAGAATTTTTGCCTGCTTGTATCGTGGATTAGCATCATAAACATCCCAAACAGTCTCTACAACTTCTAAAACAGCCTGGTGAAACTCAGCTTCACCAGGAGTACGGGACCTTAGTCCTTCCATAAAACTATCTATTCCGGCATTCATCTTTTATTTTGTTTAAGTTTTGCTTTCAATTACATCCTAAGGTTAATCAATGTAATGAATAAATTATATTCAAATTTACTGATTTCTTTGGCATGGTGTTGAAAATCCATTCAAAACATCAAATCTATATCTTGCTAATAATCTTTTATTTAACCTCTTTAGAAACGTGTTTTCTGTCATGTTTTTAAAATTTATGACAATTATCAGAATTGGCAACGCCCAAAATTAACCGTGATCGAAATCTTTATCCTCAAAGATAAAAAGCACTTTACAGGCATTTTTTAAAAGATAAAGCCGTAATTTCGCCTCTTAATTGAAAATGAACGAACACGCACTAGAGAGATGGATTACAATTTCAAAGAGATTGAGCACAAATGGCAGCAATACTGGGCTGAGAACAACACTTTTAAGACAGAGAATGACCATTCGAAACCCAAATTCTATTGCCTCGACATGTTCCCTTATCCGTCAGGAGCAGGTTTGCATGTAGGACATCCGGAAGGTTATACGGCGACAGATATTATTTGCAGATACAAAAGAGCCAATGGATTTAATGTACTTCATCCAATGGGATGGGATGCCTTTGGTTTACCGGCCGAACAATATGCTATACAAACAGGTACACATCCTGCAATTACAACTCAAAAAAACTGTGACACTTTTCGCAGGCAAATTCAATCGCTGGGATTAAGTTACGACTGGGAGCGTGAAATCAATACGACCGATCCAAACTACTTTAAATGGACACAGTGGATCTTTATCCGCTTATTCAATACATGGTTCGATTCAGAGCAAAATAAAGGAAGGCACATCAGTGAGCTGCCTGTTCCTGAGGAGATTAAAATTCAAGGTGATAAAGCTGTCAGGAATTATATTGGTTCCAAACGTCTGGCATATTACGATAATGCTCAGGTTTGGTATTGCCGTAATTGTAAAACGGTCTGTGCCAACGAAGAGGTACTTAACGATGGATCGCACGAAAAATGTGGGACTAAGGAGGTAGAACGCCGGTTTCTAAAACAATGGATGTTACGAATTCCTCACTATGCCGAACGTCTGCTTGACGGATTGGAACAGCTGGACTGGCCTGAAGGTGTAAAGGATATGCAGCGCAACTGGATTGGCCGATCGACAGGTGCCGAAGTTGATTTTAAAATTGAGGGTCTTGATAAAAACCTTCGTGTCTATACAACCCGACCTGACACATTATTTGGCGCAACATATATGGTTGTTGCACCAGAGCATGAACTTGTGAACGAAATAACTACAGATGAACAGCTTGAAATTGTCAGATCATATGTCACAGGTGCTGCATTAAAAAGCGATCTTGACCGGACAGATCTTGCAAAGGGAAAGACTGGTGTCTTTACTGGCAGATACGCAATCAATCCAATCAATGGAACGAAAATACAAATATGGGTAGCGGACTACGTCTTAATGGGTTATGGAACCGGTGCCATTATGGCTGTCCCGGCACACGACACACGTGACTTTGAATTTGCACAAACTTTCAATATCCCGGTTATTTGTATTCTGGATCCCAAAAATGCACCTGATGACGTTCGAATGCACGTACTTAAGGGGGAAGCCTGCTGGACTGAGGATGGTGCATACATTAACTCCTCAAACAAGGAGCTTGGAATAGAAATTAACGGCCTTTCTAAGGAAGAGGGAATTCAGGTTGTTACAAGCTGGCTCGAATCAAAAAACCTCGGCAAGGCGACAATTAATTATAAATTACGTGACTGGCTATTCAGCCGCCAGAGATACTGGGGAGAACCATTCCCTGTGATTCACTGGGAGGATGGTGAAGTAAGTGTGCTTAATGATGGCGAACTTCCATTACCACTTCCGGAAGTCGAAAAATATATGCCTGGTGAAACGGGAGAATCACCACTCTCCAATGCCGGAGACTGGTTGATTGTGACTGATAAAAATGGCCGAAAAGGGAGACGGGAGACCAATACGATGCCTCAATGGGCTGGTTCGTGCTGGTATTACCTAAGATTTACTGACCCTCTAAATAATGGGGAGCCATTTAGTAAAGTTGCCGAGAACTACTGGATGCCTGTCGATTTGTATGTAGGTGGCGCAGAACATGCTGTTTTACATCTGCTGTACAGCCGTTTCTGGCATAAAGTGCTATTTGATCTGGGAATCGTATCAACAAACGAGCCTTTCCAGAAACTCTTTAATCAGGGAATGATACTTGCTTTCGCATACGAGACGGCATCAGGTTCAAAGGTTCCTTCAGATCAGGTTGAAGATCGTGATGGAAAGTTCTTAAGCACTGCTACAGGAGAGGAACTTCGTCAGATCGTGGCTAAAATGTCGAAATCACTTAAAAATGTTGTGAATCCTGATGATGTTGTGAATAACTATGGAGCTGATTCCCTGCGCCTTTTCGAAATGTTTATTGGACCACTTGACGCTACAAAACCCTGGACAGAAAATGGAGTTAAAGGAGTTTATAACTTTCTCCGCAGAGTTGTCGCCTTTTTTGGAGAACCAGAAAATATTACACAATCAGAAGAGAGTAAAGAGACGCTAAAGGTTCTTCATCAGACGATTCGCAAGGTCAGTGATGACATAAGGGATATGAAGTTTAATACTGCAATATCGCAAATGATGGTGTTTACCAACCACTGTTATAAAGCAGGCAAGGTAAATCATAATACTGCAGTGACTTTCATCCAGGTTTTAGCTCCGTTTGCGCCGCATGTCGCAGAGGAACTGTGGCAACTTTATGGCAACACACAAGTTCTAAGTTATCATCCCTGGCCGGAATTTAACGAAGCTTATCTAACTGAGGATGCCTTTGAATACCCTGTATCTTTCAATGGGAAGGTACGGTTTAAAATATCGCTTCCTCTTGACATGCCGAACGATGATATCGAAAAGGCTGTTATGTCACATGATCACACAGATAAATGGATCGAAGGAAAATCAATTGCAAAGGTTATTATCGTTCCAAACAAAATTGTCAATGTGGTTGTAAAATAGCAGATAATACATCATTGCAAATAGGGGCTGTATCTAAAGGGAAAAATTAGATTTAAAGGTTGGGTGGAATAAATTCCATCCCCTCGAGTGGATGGAATAAATTCCATCCCAACAATATCCACCGAGCCAACGGCTCTGTAAAAGCCATGAAATAAATATACTTTGAAAATCTTTATCAGGGATTTAAACTGTTCCAAGGCGTTATTCTCATAACTATGAAATCTTTGAATCCCGTAGGGATGATTCATCTTGTAACTCCGGAATTTATTCCGGAGGGAGGGAGGGAGGGAAGCGGAGAGATAAGGGGGAGCATGAGCAGGGCCACATGCACGAAATATATCAACTAACCATCAGAAATAACTAATCATAAAACCACTTTCCACACTGGGTCGCCATCAAACCCGCTCTCATCGAAAATAAACGGCCTTCCATCGAAATAGTTTGGTATGAGGCTTCGGATCAACTTAACTTTGATCCGATAAAACATTTAAATCCATTATCATGAAACGAAATCTATGGCTCATTACCGGAATGATGCTTCTAATCCTCGGATGCAATAATTTTTATATGATTTGCTCACTAAATCCATTTTATGTCGAAAAAAACGTCATTCTGATCCCTGCGGTTGAAGGGTCATGGTTTGCATCACCGGCGAAGACGTCACAGACTTCTCCCGATTCAGCCAGTTCGAAAATCTGGGGCCTCGCTGATACCACTTCAACCTGGAAAATCAAACGTTTTTTCTCCACTATGGTTGTTAAGACAAAAAAAGGGCAGGACTCGACAACTTACAAACCGGAGGACTACTACTCGGCAAAACTTACACGACCTTCAGATTCTGTAATCTATGAATTTAAGGTTGTTTTCTTTAAGATAAAAAATTGTCTTTATGCCGATTTTATTCCTGCTTCGAAGGAGAGCCTGATGAATAGTAAACTCGCTTCAGGAAGTTTCTTTGAGATGCATACTCTTGCTCGTCTGACACTTATCAAGGACAGTGCAGAACTCTCGTGGATAGGTGCGGATTGTATGAAGGAGATGATCGAGAAAAAGAGGGTGCGCGTTAACTACCAGTGGGTGAAAGAAACCGGCCGATTTTTACTCACTGCTTCTTCTGCAGAACTCACAGGAATGATTGAACGTTATGCCGATCAACCGCGGTTTATCGATTGGAATGTTCAGCAAGCCAGACTAAATCTCTCACGTTTAAATTAGAAAACAATGAAAGCACAATTATTCAACAGATATCGGGTCGCAATACTTCATATATTGTTTTGGGTAGTCTCCTTTAACATTTTCAATGCATTTTTCAGTAGGGGAATCGAATCAGGCTTCCTTGTCGACGAGCTTAATTTGACAGCATGGAACATGCTATTAATCAGCAATATCACAATTGCAATCCTCCTTTCTCCCTTCATCTGGCTTTTCAAAGGAATAAACAGATGGGTTAAATGGAGTGTTACGGCCTTGGTTGTGACAGCTTTACTCTGGTCATTTGTGATGGCAGTATGGTCTGGTAAAGAAAGTATCATTCCAGCTGTAGTTGTAATGTTTTTCCTCGACAACTTTCTTTATGTGCTATTATTTCATCTTACGGTCATAGGTGCCGTATACTTGAATGCAAGAATACTGATTCCAAAATATTTGTCTCAGGGAAAGTTTGGAATTTATTTATTTTCGGTAACCTTACTGGCAATAGTTTCAGCAGTTGCTAACTATACAATTTTTGACCTCGCAATTGATAAAATTTTTCCGCAGTTGTTTTACATTTCCTGGTTCCAGATCTGGGAACTCATTGTCATCATGTCGGCTTACCTCGTGATAACAACCGTCGCCTTTTTGCTGTGGCAATACAGAAGTATGCTGATAAGCAATCGTGAAAAAGTAAAAAATGAACTATTGGCACTGAGAGCCCAGATAAATCCACATTTTCTCTTTAATAATCTGAATACGATATATGGTCTGGCTGAAAAAGGGGATCAAAGAACAAAGGATGTAATTCTTCAATTATCCGATTTCCTGAGATATGTGTTGTACGACACTTCAAACGAAAAAATCGATCTGGAGAAAGAAATTGAAATTATCAGAACATATGTGGAACTTCAAAAAGAGCGCATTAACAGGAACTCAACAGAGGTTATTTTAAACACGGATGGCGACTTCTCAGGTGCACAGATCACTCCGTTACTCCTGCTTCCGCTAGCAGAGAACTGCTTTAAGCATGGTATTGGCAATAAAAAAGGAAGAATCGAGATCGATATCAAATTTCAGAATCAACAATTTTACTTCCATACCCTGAACAGTATTGAGCGTCGCGAGAATCTCTTAAATCATGAGGATGGAGGTATTGGAATCAGGAATGTTGAAAAAAGATTAAATTTGTTGTACCCTGGTAAACACCGATTAACATTAAAAGAGGAAAGGGAACTTTTCAGTGTGGATTTGACAATCACCTTAGATTAAACGGCATGATCCTAAGATGTATAATTATTGAGGATGAACCAGCTGCAACTGAGATCCTGCAGCGGTTCATTGCACAATGCCCGGACTTAACCTGGTGTGGTTCGTTTGAAGATCCTTTCGCTGCACAATCTTTTTTAGATCAAAATACTATTGATTTGATTTTTCTGGATATTAACCTTCCGGGGATGTCGGGGATAAGCTTCCTGCGGGCAATGATTAAACCTCCTCCTGTAATTTTTACGACGGCATATCCGCAATATGCTGTGGATGGGTTTGATCTTGAAGCGGTAGATTTTCTGCTTAAGCCATTCTCTTTCGAACGTTTTTACAAGGCTGTCAATAAGGCCAGGGAACGGCTTATGCCCAAACCCGCCCCCTCTGTTAACAGTAAAATCACCGTTAAAGCCGATAAACGGATCTATCAGATCGACCTCAATGAACTCCTCTTTATTGAATCATGTGGTGATTACACGTCTGTTGTCTGTGTTGATAAAAAACTGATTACTCACGAAACTCTTAAAAGCTGGGAGGAAAAGCTCAAAGGCTACTCCTTTCTGAAAATACACCGGTCTATACTCATTAATCTTCAACGTATTGATCACATTGACGGAAACATGGCCGTCATCGAAAAGTACAAATTAGCTGTCTCTGAAGCTTACCGCGAACAACTCATTAACCTTTTGAACCGGAGAAACATCACCAGATTCGGCTGAGGGCTAATTGCCTTTTTTCCCGGTTATCTTGCCTTCTCTCGCTTTAAAAGTTAAATTTACATCCTGAAAAAGTGGACTGATGATAGAGATATGTGCATTGGCTTCCGGAAGCAATGGAAATTGTTACTATATTGGAAATAAAGAAGATGCTATCCTTGTTGATGCAGGGATCAATTGCAGGCAGATCCTTGTGAGGATGAAGGTCAAGGGTCTTGATCCTACGAAACTCAGGGGTATCTTCATTACGCATGAACACAATGATCATGTTTGTGGGGCCCGTGTTCTGGGCAAAAAGCTTGATATTCCGGTATATATGACAAGAGGAACTTATAAATCATTGTATCTGACCAACAAACCCGATGCTGTCAGATTTGTTGAGCCCAATCAGCCTGTTATGCTTATCCCTTTTATTGTCCACCCGGTATTAAAAAACCATGATGCTAAGGAACCTACGTCCTTTCGTGTTGAATTTAATGGGATAAATGTTGGTGTTTTTACAGATATTGGCTCTCCATGCAGTAATGTCACCTCCCATTTGAAGGTATGTCATGCACTCTTTCTGGAGACTAATTATGATGAAAAAATGCTTTGGGAAGGCCATTATCCACCCCATTTAAAGAAAAGGGTAGCATCCGATGTAGGGCACTTGTCAAATTTGCAGGCGGTTAACTTACTTACTGCACATGCGGGTCCTGACTTAAAGTGTGTTCTTCTTAGTCATTTGTCGGGTGAAAACAATACCCCCCGGATTGCATACGAGGCGATGAAACATCTCGAAGAAAAATTCGCAATTATAGTTACATCACGACGTGAACCAACTGAAGTTATAACCGTTACTCTTTAATGAATAATTTGCTTTTTGAACCATTCTTTTTTAACGTATTAACATTGACCTTGATGAAAATACTTTTGATCACAATCTCAATAATTGCTGTATTATTTATAATCATTCAATCATTTTCGATCATGTCAACTCAAAAGGCTGAAAGACAAAAATATAGCATAGTTCACTCTGAAGAAGACTTTGAAATAAGGTTCTACCCCTCTGCCACCTTTGCAACAATCTATTCACAGGCAAAATCTTACAGGGAATTATCAAGTCCCGGATTCAGAACACTTGCGGGTTACATCTTTGGTGGTAATGCTTCGGAAACCAAGATCCCAATGACCTCGCCGGTTCAAATGGATATCAATGATTCGCTGTCAGCGATGAGTTTTGTAATGCCTTCGGAATATGAGACAGAAAAGCTTCCTAAACCAAATGATTCAAAAGTCGTCCTACACAAAAGACCTGACGAATATGTGGCAGCGATAAGATTTGGAGGTTTTGCCTCAGATGAACAAATACTCCATTATTCCGAAAAGTTAAGAAACCTGCTTACCTCAAAGAGAATTACCTATTCAGGCAATTTTCGTTATTTGGGTTATAATCCTCCCTGGCAATCAGTCGGACGGCGAAACGAAATAATTGTTTCAGTAAAATGGGGGAATAATTAATGGCAACGGGAATAGCTCAAAATGAGTTTTTTGGAAAGGACTATTCTTCAGTAAACAAGCTTACAAAAGGGGAGTATGAAAGTTGCACTTTCAAAGACTGTGATTTCTCGCAAGCCGACTTATCCAATTTTATTTTTATTGATTGCAGGTTTGAACTTTGCAATCTGAGTATGGCAATAGTTCGAAATACATCGTTCAAGACAGTCAAATTCAATAATTGCAAACTGCTTGGCGTGAACTTCAGTGAATGCAACCTTTTTCTTCTATCCCTGAGTTTTGAAAATTGCCTGATGAACCTGACTTCGTTTTATGAGGTTAAGTTAAAGGGAATCCACTTTAAAAACTGCGATGTTCAGGAAACAGACTTTACAGATTCAGATCTTTCTCTGGCTATCTTCGATAACTGCAATTTTGAAAAAGCCATCTTTGAAGGAACAAATCTTGAAAAGGCGGATTTTCGAACGTCATTCCATTATTCCATTGACCCAACACTTAACCGGATTAAAAAAGCAAAGTTCTCACGTAATGGCCTCGCAGGATTGCTCCACAATTATGATCTGGATATTGAATAATCGGTTTCCAGTGGGAAATAACGGTTTTATAACACTTATTCTACCTTGAATTCGCCCGTATCTACCCATTCATTTTTTAAAAGTGACCACCAGTCCCTTGCAAGCCCACTCAACACATATTCATATGGAAACCAACCATATCCATCCATTCCCCATTGAGCCCCCCACGAATTTCGAATCAAAAAGGCACCTTTGGTCGTACCGCCTCCCTGATTCGAATTCTTTATCTTCATTTGATCATCGTATCCGACAACAACCATTGCATGTCCACCAACAATCTTCTCACCTTTGGATGGAAATGGAATCTTACCTGTCGTATTTGCCTGTAAATAAGAACTATAAACAGTAAATCCAAACATGGCTGGCAGTCCCGCTGCTAGATTGGTTTTTATTTGAATAAGAAGCTCTTCAGGCGAAATTTTTGGAGGATCCAGACGGTAATAGTTAATCGTTTGATAATTCTGCGCATAAGCATAACAAAATGCTGAAGGTTCTTTATCAAAATCTGCTATTATATACGGCCAGAACTCTTCGGGAGGAACGCCAAAGAGAACGAGTGCCCCCATTGTACTGCGAAGAAATGCGCCTGTATCTCCTGTGGAGTGAAGGATATTTCGGGTTGTCTTGTACAAAAAAAGACGTGAACCTTCAATATGATTTCCATAAGCCCTTCTCTCAAAATACTCTACCAATCCTACACCCGCGTTTGCCGTGCATGAACCAAGAGAGCCCTGTTTTACGATTGGTGAGCACCAGAATCTTAAATCAGTCGATACCGGAAGGTTAACCATCAAGGGGTTATCTGCTCCAATTGTCGTAAGCATAGATTTTATCGCCCTTCCTTCAGTTGTATAATCTCTAAAATCAGGATAGTCAGGTAACCATCCCATACCAGGTTTTTCTACGATTACATTCATTTGATTAGTTTTAAAAAGTAAGTGAACACTAAGTATTTGTGATACGTTGACCGGAGCTGTTTGGTTTCATAAAACCAATACTTTTAATAAAATAATTAAGTAGTATAAAATACAACCATAAAGTACTCACTCAAAATAATATTTACTGTCTCTTCCTTAAATTTCCATTCCTCACATCAATAGTTTTTGGTATTATCTCAAGGATTTAATTTTAAAATGTTTTACTTTGTGTTACTAATCGAAAATTTAATAACACGATGTCGTTAGCCCGTTTTGGAGTTAGTCTGGATGAAGATCTTCTTAAGGCCCTGGATGAATTTGTTATTGAGAATAGTTTGCCCAATCGTTCTCAGGCAATACGACATTTGGTTGAAAAGAATTTGGTTGAAAAGAAATGGCAATGTAATAATATGGTTGCAGGTGCGATAGTCATGCTTTACGATCACCACAAAGGCGATGTAACAACCAAATCGAACGATGTTCAACATGAATATTTTGATGTTATCCTTTCTTCACAGCATTTTCACCTGAGTCATGATAACTGCCTTGAAATTATTGCAGTTAAGGGTTCTGCAAACATGCTAACCGAGTTGTCAGATAAACTAATTGGTATAAAGGGGATAATTCATGGTAAATTAGTCATGAGCCGAACTGAGTAACCAAATCCATCTCATTGAAATCACTTTAGAACATTTGCTTCTAGTTATTTTAATGAAATACTTTGTCAAAAGGGTAACACGAAATTCAAATTAAGTGACACGATGAAAAAGAATTTTATTTTTATTTTCGGCATTTTATCCTTTGCTCTTCAGGCGCATAATGCAGGCAATATTTCAGGAAAGGTGACAGATTCAGGAAGTGGGATTCCATTAACAGGTGCAGTGATTCACATCAGCAATTCACTTATTGCAACTGCAACCGATTTAAATGGAAAATTTGAATTTAAGAACATTCAGATTGGCTCCTACAAATTGGTATTTTCATTTACAGGTTATAAAACAATGGTTCAGGATGTAATTGTAAAAGAAGCCATAACGGATACATTAACTGTCACTCTTAAAGAATCTGCTATAGATTTGGATGAAGTGACAATTCAAGGCGTGAGGCCAACATCTGCTGCCTCATCCAAGGAGATTAGGGCAATAGATATGCAATTAAAGCCTTTCAGAACCTCACAGGATATGTTACTTATGGTGCCAGGATTATTTATTGCTCAGCATCAGGGAGGTGGCAAAGCTGAACAAATTTTCCTGCGTGGCTTTGATTGTGATCATGGTACTGATATTTCTGTAAATGTTGATGGTATGCCGGTTAACATGGTGACCCATGCCCACGGACAGGGTTATGCCGATCTCCACTTCCTGATTTCTGAAACTGTTGATGAAATGGAAGTTAACAAAGGGCCATACCTGGCGGGTTATGGTGATTTTTATACGGCTGGAGCAGTTAATTTTAAGACCAAAGATATTTTAGAAAGCAACATGTTTAAAATCGAAGCCGGACAGTTTAACACTCAGAAATATACACTAATGTTCCAGCCAGATAATGGAGGATCTGAACAAAATGGTTACCTGGCAATGCAATACCATCATTCTGACGGACCATTCATTAATCCTGAGAATTTTCAACGTATGAATGTTTTCGGAAAATACTTTTTCCAGCTCACTCCCAACAGTAAGCTGACCGTTTTAGCAGGTGGATACTCAACAGGGTGGAATGCTTCGGGGCAAATTCCTGAAAGAGCAATAAGGCAAGGAATTATTAAGAGATTTGGTGCTATTGATAACCTTGAGGGTGGTATTACAAACCGCAAAAACATAAATGTTCAATACAATTTTCTCTCTTCCAATGGAAGTGAATTTGAAATAGGGGCTTACTTAACACAATATAATTTCAAACTGTTTTCGAATTTCACATATTTCCTTCGCGACAGTATAAACGGAGACATGATAGAGCAAAATGAGCATCGAAGCGTCCAAGGACTTAATGCAATTTACAAATCTGCCTCTTCATGGTTCGGACTGAAACAGTTTAACAAAATAGGTGCCGGTTACAGGGGTGATTTAATTGATATTCAATTATGGCACAGTCCTGATCGGGTAAGAATGAATAATTTCACAAGTGATATTATTGATGAATATAATCTGAATTGTTGGTTTCAGCAAGAGTTCATATTTAGTCCCAAATTCAGAGCGGTCTGGGGTCTGAGACATGATTTTTTTACGTTTTCGAAAGATGATAAAACAGGATCATCCCTCGATCTGGTTAATAACAGATTACCACATGCATCAGGAACATCATTCCAATCGGTATTCAGCCCAAAGGTAAATTTCATAATATCACCGACAAGAAATTTTGACTTATTCTTAAATTTTGGTCGGGGATTTCACTCCAATGATGCTCGTGATGTAATTATCGGGGCAAAAACTGCTGAACTTTCAAGTACATGGAAAAACGAAGGATTAACAAGTAACCAGATAGATACAAGATTGAGTAAATACAATTTTGATCCGGCAATGCGTGGGATAAGCACCTTACCCAAGGCTACTGCTGGTGAGATAGGAATAAAAAGCAAGTTATTAAACAGACTCCATCTTTCAATATCAGGATGGTATCTTTATCTCGACAAGGAATTCGTTTATAGTGGTGATGGTGGTACAACTGAGCTTAGCAATCCAACTCAACGAATCGGAGTTGATTTAGAAGGTCGGATTTCAATTTTCTCATGGCTTTGGGCTGATGCGGATCTTACTTATGCAAAGGGGACAATCAAGAATCTACCTGAAGGTCAGAATCATATTCCTTTGGCACCGACTTTTATCGCAACGGGAGGATTGAGCGTTGTTAAAGATCATGGGTTTAATGGAGCGATTCGTCTCCAACATCTGAACAACAGACCGGCAAATGAAAATAATTCCGTTACCGCATTAGGACATACCCTGGTTAATGCAAGTTTAGCATACAATTACAAGCAGATAATCTTTACAGTTTTTTGTGAGAACCTATTTAATGCCGAATGGAATGAAGCCCAGTTTGCAACAGAAACCAGACTTAAGGGTGAAATGAAGGGAAAAACTGATTTATGCTTTACACCGGGAAATACAAGAAACATCCAATTAAGTTTTTGTTACAAGTTTTAATCCACATTTAAAACTAAAATAAACAATCATTTTAATTTATATATTTGACACCAAACGAATTTTATTTCAAATATTGATGACAATAACAAATTCAATTATGATTAAAAATATTATTATCTTATTGATATTCTTAATAATAGATGTAGTAACCTTTGGTCAGAGCCCTGAGATAACTGACCTATATGCTTTAAAGAGAGCCTCTGAGCCTTTTTTATTTTCAAAGACTACCTTGACCCCACAGGACCTTAAATGGACCATGGATTATTCGACCAGCTATGGTGAGCGCGTTTCAGGACCTTTTGGAAATGAAGGTATTGGTCAACAGGTTGGAGTTAAAGGATACCTTGGAAGACAATTTACTTTATACGCAAATGCCGCCTTCGGGTTCACCAGTACCAATGCTGTAACCAGTGCACAGCAGGCTGAAATTATTCGCGACATTATCGGAGGAAAGAAAAACCAGGGTTTGCGATTAGGGATTGGATTAGGAGCAAATAAAGATTTTAGCAATATCGGATCAATATTAAGCCGGGTGACTGTATCATACGATGCTCCACGTTGGAAGGCCGGTGGGAACATACTTTTTGAAAAAGCCTTCTCTGCAACACGGGATAAAATCGATATTATAACCAGTATTGGGGTTCATCACATTTTATTTGGCAGGCTATATGGTGGATTTGAAGCTGTTGGTCAAGACCTGGAAGGGCTTTGGTCTGAAGAGGTCGAAGGTGGTGCCAAAATACTTGTGGGTCCTTCGCTGAATATGACCACAAATAATTCAAAAATTTCCTTTTCGCTTTCAGGTGGTCCAGTATTTTATGCCTCCCGAAATCAGGTCACAAATCCAGATGCCATCAGGGAACTACCACCTCAGTCCGGTCTGTCTTTAAGAGCGAGGGTCACCTTTAACCTGGCGCAATAAGAAGATATTATTTGAAATTAAGAGGAACAATTAATTTTAGGCCAATATTTCGGCCCATATTATAGATACCACTTTTGCCGGTAAGATTATTTGGATATGGTTCAAAGTACTTTAACCTGCTTAAATGTGATTGGTAGGCCACATTTGTAATATTATTGCCCAGGATATTTATATTAACGAGCACTTTCCCGTGGCTATTGGTGATATCAGCACCTAAACCTACGTTGTAAAGATGGTAACCCGAAGTCGGTGTTTCTGTATTATTTTCAGTATAAACCCTCTCCTGTTTTGCATAATATTCCAATGCTATTTTCGCATACAATGAAGATATGTATTTGAACTTTCTCTTCACGTTTGCACGTAATTCCGTACTCGTACGAAGAGGAGGAATAAAAGGCAGATACCTTGATCCCTTTGTTAATTGGATCCGATTACTTCCCTTGTTCAGGGCATAAATAACGGAAACAGAGTTTTCGAAATGTAGCCAGTCCAAAGGATGTGGATGAATATCCAGGCTTGCCTCCCCGCCATACAGTTGTGCCTTTGTCTGACTGTATTTAAATGTTTGGTTACCTTTAACAATAATAGAATCCTGAACCAGTGAGTTTAATAATCTTTGATTAAAAATGTAATTAGAGATATTGTTATTAAAAATCTCAATTTTACCAACTACATGATTTGAAGTGAACGAAATTCCAAGATCTTCCTGCAGACTGAATTCAGGTTTAAACCCCGAATTGCCAATTTGGTAAATCAATGTTCCGGGATGTATTCCATTTGCAGAAAGTTCAGCGATGTTTGGTGCCCGAAAACCGCGTGCAATATTACTTTTTATTATGAACTCTTTTGACAAAGTGTAAGTTGCCCCAATACTTCCTGAAATACCTGTAAAAGTACTGTCAAACTTGTAAAATGGCTGGTTCGTAGCCTCAGCAGAATTAACCTGCATATCAAAACCAGTTTGAGAATTAAGCTTCATGTACATCGCCTTGTTTGCAAAAACACGCGTATCATATCGAATACCTCCGCTTATATCCAGGTTGTCAAAGATCCTTCGGGCAAAGACAAAAGGGCCAACATCAAACAGGTTATAATCCGGGACAATAAATTCTGTCCCTTTATTGAGGTTATTTTGATACATACCATTTACACCAATTGTCAATTCCCAATCCTTAAATTCAGGGAAATGATACTTCAGATCATACGTTGCAGTATTAAGTACCAGGTAGAGTCCGGCTACTTTCGGATATTCAGGATAACTGAATTCCTTGCGTATATTTTGTTGAAATCCCAATATTAATGACAGCTTACTCTGACCGATTATAAAATTATTTGTTGAATATAATTTATAATGCTGAACATGTTGATGGATTGGCGAGATCTTATACGAATTTAATTCAGCCCCTGAAACAATTGGTCTGAAAAGGTCATCCTCAGTGATTTGTTTGGTGAATTTCCGGGACGTTGAATCGCGGCTACCGTCAGGTATCTCCTGCAAATCATCAAAAACTGAGAAATTGATATTGGAATAGCCCCATTTCTTGTTCAGTCCAATGTTACCGCTTAAATCTGTCTCCTGAAAGGCAGTACCGTAGACTCGCCCGTCATATTTATTTTGATAATTTGTAGCAAGTTTATGTGAAATCATCCCACCCCATACCAGGCCATTTTTATTTCCGCTCAATTTGGCAGAGGTTTCATAAAGACCGTTATTTGTTTGGTAGTTTGCAAGAAACTGACCTATAATTCTGCGATTCGGAACAGCCATTGGAGGAATTAAATTAACAACTCCGGCAAGGGCATCCGAACCATAAGTTAAGCTCGCCGGCCCTTTTATAACTTCAATCCGTTCAACTGTGTTGTCATCTACTTCCACACCATGTTCATCACCCCATTGCTGACCTTCCTGTCTCACTCCATCAAACAGCGTTAATACCCGGTTATATCCCAAGCCGTGAATAAATGGCTTAGATACATTCGGTCCTGTCGTAACGGCACTTACACCTGGAAGCCTTGTAATCGCATCCATAATATTGGTATTCAGATTTTGTTGTAATTCCTTGCTATCCATAGTCGCCATCGGAACGGGGTTGCGTTTTATCTCCGTTGACTTTGAGATGCCGGTAACAACAACTTCATTAATATCTGCAATTGCTTGCGTCAGAGCAAAATTCATCGAATTGGTAGTTGACAGATCAACCTTTTTAACCATTGTTTTATACCCAAGATAAGCGACTTGAAGAAATACTTTTATTCTAGGCAGATTATCAATTCTATAGAATCCAGTGGTGTCTGAATTAGTACCTGTCTTAAGTTCAGGGATATAGACAGTTGCTCCGGCAATGCTTTCTCCTGTTTCCTGATCTGTTATGGTTCCTGTTATTCTATTTTGGGCATTTGCATGATGGTAAACAAATAACATCATACAAACGAAAAATACATTTCTCATTTTATTACTTTTTTTATGCGTGACAATTTTTTAAAAAACCACAAAGATTTCTTTGGTTCAAATTTGTCTGATCGGAGGGGCTCGTAATAAAAATGAATATTGGGAGGAAATTAAACAATATAGAAAATTGTAACTATTAGTGTAGCGATCTATAGGGGTTTCTGCTTGTAAATCAGAATTTTCAATATTCGACAAAGAAATTGAAAATTCGAAATTACAGATATCACACTTATCCACAGCAACATGATAATGCTTCTCATTTTTAGCGTGACATACAAAATGTTCGTGGTGATGTTCGAGTTTGACTATTGTAGGCAGTAGAAAGACCAGCAATACCAGATAAATCGTACTATTTTTAAATTTTCTGATCATTAATATGTTTCTCTTGTAAAGTACAATATCCTAATGTATAGATAACAAAAGTTGATGTCTATTGTTTCGTTGTGTCTAAAAGACAGGCCAGAATTATTTAATTTGTCAGTTTTATTCTTTTCCTGCAATTCAATAATATACCAGATGATAAGGAGATAAACATTCTGAAATCCTTTAATCTAAACCCTACCCTAAAAGATTATCCTAAAAGACGGTTCAATGCAAATGGTGCATGCCTAGAACCGTCTTTATGGTTAATTACAATCAATGAATAATTTTCCCTTCTGGCTAAAATTCAGGTTTTCAGAATCTTTGTTTAAAAATCTATTCGTAATGAAACATATTTGGAATATTGTTCGAAATCCGGACGGCTAATGCCGTGGAATTATCCGCTGTATTTTGAACCGACAAATTACTTGCCTTGCTGAGATCAATGCCGTCAAAGATTCGCATGTAATTGATAATGATATGTTCATAATCATCCTGATCCGGCAGGACTGTGAAATTTTGATCAGGCATAATCACCTGCTTAGAATTTGCCAGTGTCCCGATCTTATAGGAAAATGGCACCATCTGGGCCTCAGTTCCATTGGCGTGAGCTGTCGTATCAATTTTGCCCTGAACATTTAAAAATACATATCCCAGGGGTTGGGCAGTATTCCCAAACCACATTTCAGGGTGATAAAAGACCGAATCGCCGGCAACAGGTGTCTTGGTGTTTTCAGCAGCATTTAGGCCAACTGAGAAACGGATGGATTTATAATTTCCAGCAGGAACATTTCCTATCAAATAGGCTTCTGTCTCAAAATGTTTTAAAATAACCTTGTTGGTAACCGGATAGAATGAGCCATCCAGCTTTACAAGTACGATATTCGAAATGTACATTTGAGCCAAACTAAGTGAGATGTTCCGGCCATTTGTTACCTGAATAACTGAATTATAATCACCTACTTCAAAAGAATCAATATCGGTGTGCAGGTGAAAATAAAGATGCCCGGAAGGCACAGAAGCCAGGTTATTCTTTTTTGTGCAACTTGCTATCAATAAGGTTACAACAGATAGTAACAGGATGTAAAAATATTTTTTCATTTCTTTTTTATTTAAAACATTAATGCCCATGATATCATGGAGTTAAATTTGTTCGCAGTCTGAACCCCATTAAAATATTGGTATACAGGTAGTCCAAATTCTGCACTGATTTTAGTGTTCTTCAAAGATCCATCGGTAAAATAATAAGCTAACCCGAGATATCCCTTTAAAAATGACCCGCCATAATTCTGAGGGTCAGCTGCAGGTTCCGTTACTGCCGAAATATCGGGGTCAGAACCCTGAATCCTTCCTGCAACTGTGTAATTTAGACGCAGGGTAACCGTTGTGTTTTTTAACCATTCATAAGTAGTCCAGGTATTGACAGAAAACTCATTTCCCAATTTGTACCCCAGACGGTTAAAATAGGGACGTATTAATGCTGTGGCCTCTGCACCTATGGAATATTTAGTTCTCAAATAGTTATAGGAGATAGCGGGGAACCAGTCAAACGTTCCCGACCCGGTCTGCATCATGTATGGCACCTTATCGCCGTAATGTGAAATATCCACCTTTTCTGTTTTATTAATTGATCCGGTAGGAAGGCTAAGCCCAAGATCTGCTGAAATTGAATGGCCATTGAAAGAATAAAATTGATATATGCCGCAAATCTTAGTGTCACCAAACCCATGACTGGTACTTTTCATTGTCATTGGTGATGATCCCATACCCATATTCATACCACTAGGTAGCATTTTCATCTCCATGCTCATCGAATTATAATCTACCATAACCATGACGGAGAGTTTATCAGATAAGCCATACATACCTGTAAGCATATGCATATCCATATGCATATTTACGGGTGACATAAGATACTTTTCAAAAATAGTCTGGTCGCTGACTTTGGTTGTCCCGGTGTAATTATTCTGCATAAACGAATTCATATAGCTATACGAGAACATCCACATCCCTGCCTGCGTTTGATGCCCGTTGAGAACATTAGACGAATTCATGTTACAGCAATGCATAGTTTCGGTCTGACTAAACGAATTTGCCGTGTAGCATAACATACCCAGGAAAAGAACAAGTAGTCTTTTCATTGTTTAAGATTTAAAATTTGGAATTAATCATGCATCCGGATTCAGATTACCCATAATTTTGAAATGGTGCAACAAGCTCCGGATGAATGAAATAAGAATAGGGAGGACTTTTTGATAAAGCCACCCGAAAAAACTAATCATGATTAATTAAGCCTGGGGTGGACGAAATATGCCGTTTAGAAATGGTGAGGGTATTGAACTGTTGTAATTGGTGTCTTTACTTTTTTGAATAGATCCGTAATTGGAATTATAACCAGTTTCGAGTTGTAAATAATCTGAAGGAGCTGAACCTTTTTCCTTTGAGCCCCGGGGAAGTTGTTTTTGCTCCTGTTTGTCCTTTTCAGCGAGTCTTTTTTTCAACTGACAGCACCCATGACAGCTGTTATTTTTTACATTTCTCTGAACACAAAGGTTTTTGGCAATAGACTCCTGATTAATTTTAAAGGAAATAACAATCCAGCTCCTTCCTATTATTGGAAGCAAAATTAAAAAAACCAAAAATACGGATATCGCTTTCTCCCATTTCATTGTGCAAATATATAATTTTCCGGAAATTGCTGCCTCTGTTCTTAATTTTGGTTTGAAATATCCGAACTCAAAGGTAATTTTGGGCATACCGAATAATCAGGAATAGAGAAAGTAATTCTGAGAATAAAAATTAACCAGGATATTTTTACATTTAACCAGTTTATAAATCACAACTATGGATACACCCGATAGACAGACAAACAGTGAAAACGGAGAATCACCACTATACTATCTTGTACGAGAACCCTTGTTTCCAAACGATAATCCCCCGCTACTTCTTTTGCTCCATGGATTAGGAAGTAATGAGAGAGACCTTTTTTCTTTCGCGGATGATCTGCCCGGAAAATTTCTCATTGTCTCAGTCCGGGCTCCACTTGTAGCAGGAAGAGATA
The DNA here is from genome assembly GCA_903850335.1 of uncultured Bacteroidia bacterium. Classification (GTDB taxonomy): domain Bacteria; phylum Bacteroidota; class Bacteroidia; order Bacteroidales; family Prolixibacteraceae; genus JAAFHB01. The sequence continues at coordinate 34,465 of CAINLJ010000263.1, forward strand.
GTTATGCCTGGTATCCGATTGATTTCTCGACGGGTAAGCCCGTAATAAATGCCGGACAAGCCCAAAAAAGTCGTGAAATTGTTCTTCAATTTATCGGATATTTGGATCAAAAACATATATTTGATGATAAACAGGTATTTATTTGCGGGTTTAGTCAGGGAGGGATAATGTCTTATGCAATAGCATTAACTCACCCCGAAAAGATCAGGGGTATAGCTGTAATGAGCGGGAGATTACCTGAGGAGATAAAACCTGTGATTGCACCGGAAAAGGATCTGCAACACTTAGGTATTTTTATCTCTCACGGTAAATTTGACAATGTGTTAGACATTCAAAATGCCCGTGAGGCACAGGTTTATCTGAAGAAGAAAGGTCTTAATCCGGTTTACAAGGAATACCCTGTCGGTCATACAATCAGTAATGAAATGTTTAAAGATCTATCCGATTGGTTTAATGAAAAATAACTTATTAAAGCTAACTTAATGTTAATATTTAATGTGCTTTATCTAATATAGAACAAGTATTTGTGTTTTGTCAAATGTATTTTTGAGAACATTTCGTGATCAAACTTATTCAGGATAACGCAAACCCTTAAGTTTAGGTGGAATTTTATCCGTACACTAAAAAATTTACTTACAGATGAAACACCAGTATGGACCCTTGATGCTTTTGTCTCTGATGTTTTTCATGGTAGGAGCGCTCTTCTGCATGAATGACATTCTGTTGCCGTCGCTGATAACTCATTTTAAACTGAATTATACCCAGGCGACAATGATACAATTTACATTCTATCTTACTTATATCATTTTCCCGATTCCGATAGCATGGATGATACACCGGCATGGATACAAGGTCAGTTTGTTAACGGCAGTTCTAACCTGTGCTTTTGGTGCAGCAATGTTTTGGCCAGCGAAAATCTTTGATTCCTATCCGGTTGTCCTTTTTGCAATTTTCATCATCTCAACCGGTTTAACAATCATTAATGTGGCTGCCAACCCTTTTGCTTCGTTACTGGGAGATCCGGAAGGGGCACACCAGCGGATAAATTTTGTACAGGTTTTTTCAAGAGTAGGGTATGCGTTCACACCTGCAGTAGCTACAACATTAATCTATAACCAGATTGGCGAAATAAGATTTCACTTTCCCTATCTTTTACTTGCCGGAATACTTCTTATGATAGCCCTATTATTTGGTCTTTCTAACCTTCCTGCTATGAAACCACAAGAAGATGAGCAATTTACTCTCAAGGGAATAATAGGAGAAGGCTATTCTCATAAACATCTTTTCTTCGGACTATTTGCTATGTTTTTCTATATGGGAGCCGAATCTACTACCTGCGGATTTTTTATTCCTTATCTGAAGACGGTGCTCAATTTTACAGATCAGTCGGCTGCAGGATATCTGACGCTCTATTATATTTTCACTGCAGTGATGGGGATTTTAGGCGTAGTATTGCTCAAATATGTAGATGCACATAAGCTGCTTGGGTTCTTTGGAATTGGTATGGTAGTCTTGTTTGTCCTGATCATTTCATTCAATAGCGGCTATAACGAATACCTTCTTGCAGGTCTCGGATTATTTCTCTCCATCATGTTCCCTACTATTTTCAGCCTGGCAATAGAGGAGATAGGATCCTTTACAGGCAAAGGTTCTGCACTTTTGAATTTCGCTATTGTAGGTGGTTCAGTCTTCCCGCCTATCCAGGGTTTTATTGCCGATCATCACGGCGTTCAGATATCTTATGTTATTCCCATGGTTTGTGTGATTATGGTTACTATTTATGCCTTTTTCTTCACACGAATACCAATTTTAAAACGAAAAGCAATAGCCTAACCGCCGAAAAGTCGAATAGCCGAACAGCCGAATAGCCGAAAAAGAATCTTAATTTACTTTTAAAAGCAGATAAAATACATCATGACCCGAATTAAAGATCCCATAAAAGTCTATGATGCACGCTGGGAAGTCAGCGAATTTAATGATCAGGAGGTAGAACGGCTTTTTGAAGCGACACTTGGTTATGCCCGGATTATAGGGTCAGACACCATTGTCCTGACCAGAGATGCACGTCTCGGATGTGCCAGAGTGATGGAGATAGGTATGAAAGTAATTGTTGAGGCGGGGTTCAGACTCTTCGTCTGCTTCGATCCAATAAGTACGCCTCTCGGCTATTTCGCAACAATGCAGACAATTGTAAACTTTCCGGGTACAATGGGATTGACTGTTACTGCATCACACAATCCCAGGCAATATGTCGGAATAAAATACACTGTTCCGACTGTTGAGGCAATTGGGTACGATTGTGGCCCGCTTGGGGGTTTAAAAAAGGTAAAAGAGCTCTATCATTCAGCAGATTTTATCCTTCAAAAGGAAAGTGGTGGCTCATTGGCAATCTTACAAAATCCTGTTGATGAGTATATTAAATACACTTTTCAATTGACCGGTATAGAGTCAGGTGATCTGAAGGGCCTTACAGTCATTCTGGACACTTTTAATGGTTCAGCAGGACCGGAATTATTCCGCGCACTAAAAGCTGCAGGAGTAAATGTCATTCCAAACCGTCTTACACCTAACGGTGAATTCCCCACAGGATCACCAAATCCAACGAGCCAGAACAAGATGAATACTGCAATTGCATTGGCTGTAATGCATAATGCTGATTTGATCATTGGAATAGATGGGGATGGTGACCGAATTGTTTTTGGAGATCAGTCAGGTGTTTTCAGTGCCGGTTTTGTGATGATTCCTATCCTAAGATCTATTCTTTCAGAGTCCGGGAATGAACAACGACAAAAAGTACTCTACGATCCGAAAGTGAATCCGTTGGCACTCCTGAAATGGGCAGAACTGAATGCCGAACCTGTCCTATTTCGCAACGGTCACTCTCAGATAAAGTCCTTTATGAAACAATCGGGTTCTATCGCAGGAGCAGAAGAATCGGGTCATTTTTATCATCGGTTACCCTACCGGGATCTGGTGATTTCCGGTGAAAACTCTCTGTACACAATTCTTTTATTGCTTAAGTCTGTTCATAAAAACAAGTCGGTAATTAAAGATATACGAAAGTTAGAGGATCAAATATTTACAAGCGGAGAGTTTAATTTCGAATTTTCGGATGATTCTATCCGCGACACCGCGATGAATGCAGTGATTGAAATATTCAGTACCGATAAGGCCTTACTTAGAACACATTCTGAGAACGGTGATGACCTTGAGGGAACAGTCGTTTACAAGGGAATATCATTTGAATCGGGAAAAATCATCCTTCAGGATGACTGGTATGCAGCCTATGTTCGCACAGCGACGAACGAAAAAGGTGTTGTACGAAGCTATATATCAAGTTGTAACAATCTGGTTGGAGAAAAATTACAGAAAAAAATTGTAAGCCTTCTGACCGATCAATTTAACGGAAAAGAAATCGAATAATAATCAAAGATCCAATGAAATTATTAATAACCGGTTCTAACGGATTTGTAGCCGGGAGTATTATTGCTCAGGCAAAAGGGACATGGGAGGTACATGGGGTTAGCAGGTCTGAAAACCCGCCAAATGAGCCAGCTGTTTATTACCATTTACTCGACCTTCTTGATACGGAAGGATTAACTAATCTTTTCGGTGAAATTCGTCCTGATGCTGTTATTCACACGGCGGCAATGGCAAATATTGATGTATGCCAGGTAAATCAGGAGATGGCTGAACGTGTGAATGCAGGAATAACAAGTACAATTTCGCGTCTGTGCAGTGAGCTTGGAATCAAACTTGTATTTTGTTCTACAGACACAGTTTTTGATGGGATCAAAGGAGATTATACTGAGACGGATGCACCTCAGGCGGTTAATTTCTATGCTGAAACGAAAATAAATGCGGAGCAGATCGTATTGTCGGCATCGTCAAAAAACGTTGTGGCCCGTCTTGCTCTTGTGATGGGACTGCCTGTTATCGGACGGGGTAATTCATTCCTTGCGGATATGATAAACAAACTCGGCAAAGGGGTTCAGATCCCGTTTCCGGCTAATGAGATCCGGACTCCTGTCGATGTGATCACATTAGGTAGTGCACTGATCGAACTTGCCGGTAATACCTTTGGAGGGATAATTCATCTGTCGGGTTCAACGAAAATCAACAGGTATGAAATGGGACTTGAGATAGCCAAGACGCTGGGATATCCTGAAGATATGATTCTTAGCACAAACTCAAATGCAATGTCCGGAAGAGCTCCCCGTGCCAATGATGCATCAATGGACAATTCTCTTGCCCGGAAAACATTGAAAACTCCGATGCTGACACTGGCTGAAGGGTTAGACTTAACACTGAATTTTAAAAGTTAAATAAATCAATCAATGAGCAAAATCAAATTTGACCTCGAAATTAAATTTGGATCCCAATACGGGAAAGAAGAAGAGGATGCAGTACTTAAAGTATTGCGCAACAATGCCCCCACGAGTGGCGACGAATGTATCTCATTTGAAAATAAGTTTGCTGAATATACAGGGGCTAAACATGCCAGGGTTGTTAATAATGGTACATCTGCCCTGTTTTTGTCCATGATCGGCATCGGTCTAAAACCTGGCGAGCGGGTTCTGACCACACCTGTTACATGGATCGCTACTGCGGCAGCCCCGGCTACTCTTGGAGCAGAAGTTGACTTTGTAGATATCGATCCTGTAACACATAACCTGGATCCAAATCAGATCGAAGATAAACTAACTCCAAACACAAAGGCCGTAATTCCTGTGCATCTTTATGGACAACCATGCGATATGGATGAGATTATGGAATTGTCGAAAAAACACAATTTCGCAGTCGTTGAAGATGCGGCACATGCAATTGGAGCGGAATACAAGGGGAAAAAAGTCGGGACTATCGGCGCGACAGGATGCTTTAGCTTTCATGAACAGAAAAATATCTCCACGCTTGGCGAAGGTGGTATTGTCCTTACAAACGATGATGAAATCTTTGAACGAATCTCTCTCTATCGGTCACATTGTACAAGAGTTCATGGAGTTAGTACAAAATATTGCTCCCTCGACACGGAGAAATTTCCGGTAGGCAAGAAATTCTGGTGGCAGGACTTTGACGATTGCGGATATAACTTCCGCATGACAGATATTCAGGCCGCTGTGGGAATCGAACAATTGAAAAAACTCGATCATCTGAATCAGAACAGGATCGACAATGCTGCCTATATCAGTCACGGACTGGCTGATGTTCCCGGGCTTACCTTGCCAGCAGTCAGGCCATATAACAAACATGTTTTTCATCTTTATCCCGTGATGATCGACGCACCAGAGTTTGGAATGACAAAGGAAGATTTCATCTATGACATGCTAAACAAATATGGGGTTAAAATTGGATTTCACTATATTCCCCTTCATTATTCAACTGCATTTAAAAACCGCGGTTTCAAAAAGGGACAATTCCCAAATGCAGAGAAACTTGGAGATCAACTGGTTACACTTCCGATAAATCCACGCCAGACCGAGGAGGCATTGGAATACCTTATAAACAGTATCAAAGCTGTAAGGAAATAAAAATCATATCCATGGAGTTTGCAGACAAAATAAAATCATTCATCCGGGAGGATGGGTTTTTCAACCCCTCTCTTCCTGTATTTATAACCCGTTCACCTGGCAGACTCGATCTAATGGGCGGAAATGATGATTATACGGGCGGTTTGGTATTCGAATCAACAATCCGGGAGGCTACCTATGCGGCAGCCCAGATACGTGAGGATAGTTTAATTGTATTGAAGAATCAGACTGCCTCTGAAGCCGGATGGCAGGGTGACGTGACTATTCAATATTCTGACCTCACTGATGACCCTACTCTGCGCGATTTCTCGAACAGTTCTCCGGCAATTCGTTGGACCGCTTATGTGTTGGGTACACTTTACTACCTTCGAAAGAAATATCCTGATCAAACCCAAGACGGCATTCAGATTTATATGGAGTCTACCGTACCATTAAACAGAGGTGTTAGCTCATCTGCTGCGATCGAGGTTTCGGTGATGAAGGCTGCTGCTGCTGCTTTCGGAATTAAACTTGATGGTACTGAACTTGCACTTGCGTGTCAGTGGGTTGAGAATGTAATTGCTGAGTCTGCTTGCGGGATTATGGATCAGATAGCTGTAGTTGCTGGCAAAGAAGGATATATCCTGCCCCTTGTTTGTCAGCCCTGCCTCCCTGAACCATTAATCAAACTTCCGCAGGATCTACAAATCTGGGGTATCGATTCGGGAGTAAGTCACCAGGTATCCGGCATCGAATACGAAGCAGCCCGTGCAGCAGCGTTTATGGGATATAAAATAATCTGCGACTGGGAACAAATACCCGTTACAGCCGATGACAGGAGCGATATTGAACGCTACACGGATCCAACATGGGATGGTTACCTGGCGAATTTATCGGCATCACTTTTCCATGAAAAATATGAACCCATCCTCCCTGTTAAGATGAGCAGTATTGAATATCTTGCTCAGCATGAATTCCATGTAGATCCTTACACGCCCTTAAAGGAAGGTGTTAACTATCATATTCTGGCCAATACACGTTATGCTGTAGAGGAGAATTACAGGGTTCAATTGTTTTCCGAATTATCGCGCGGAGCTTCGCTTTCACCTACGAAAAGGGCATTTACATTAATGGGAGAGCTAATGTATCAGTCGCATTATGCTTATACGGAATGCGGTCTAGGGGCTAAAGCGACCGATTTCATTGTTAACCTTTTCCGGAAGGAAGGGACTTCAAATGGGATATATGGTGCTAAGATTACAGGAGGAGGTGCAGGCGGAACAGTGGCTATACTGGCCGAAAAAAGTGCATCAGAGGTAATCCACAGGGTGTTTGAAGCCTATGCCCAATCCGGGATGGGCGATCCATACCTTTTTGAAGGGAGTTCAGATGGTGCAGATACATTCGGAATTTTGAAAATTAACGGGTAAAGACAGAGTTATTATAGTACGAATTTCACGTTTCGTTTTTGTATTTTTAAGAATTAATCAGTCGGCTAATTTGACCTGATTTCTAATTAACTTAGATTATGAAAAAGTATAAAGTAGGTATTATCGGGTACAGCTGGGTCGCAGGTGCCCACATAGATGCAATCAATAAGACAGGTTCCGCACAGGTTACTGCGATATGTTCCTCACGACAGCTCAACGAACAGGAAATAAGTGTAACTCACGGATGCCCGATTAAATGTTATACGGATCTTTCTGAAATGCTTGCTGATCCTGAGATAAATGTGGTGTCGATCTGCAGCTACCCGGCCGATCATGCCAGACAAGCGATTATGGCTGCAAAAGCAGGCAAGCACCTTATCATTGAAAAACATCTCCATCTCGAGAAATCAAAAAATGGCTAGAAACTTTTTGATGAACAA
>CAINLJ010000264.1 GCA_903850335.1 uncultured Bacteroidia bacterium
ACAAAGAATGGAACACCCCTGACACCAATATTTTGTGCCTCCTGAATATCTGTTTTCACTTTATATGCAAATTCATCACTTTGAATGGCGCTAATGATTTCATCCTTCTTAAGTCCTGTTTCCTCGCCCAGTTCGACGAGAATATCGACATTACCCAGATCTTTTCCCTGAGTAAAATAAGCAAGGAAAAGACGTTCTTCGATGGCATCTCCCAATCCTTTGGTCTTTGCCAGTTGAATCATTTTATGTGCACTAAATGAATTTGCAACAATTGCCTTGTCGAAGTTGTAGGTGAGTCCGGCATTTTTGGCAGTCTCGATAACTCCCTTATGCATGTTGACCGATTGTTCGTAAGTCATCCCTTTCCGGTCTGCCAGATACTGATAAACAGAGATTTTCTCATTTGTGGTTTCGGGAATTGTTGGGTCCAGCTGAAAGCTATGCCATTCGATCTCAACCTGATCATTTTGAGAAAACTGCTGCAAAGCTGTTTCATAATTCCTTTTGCCGATATAGCAAAAGGGGCACATAATATCACTCCACACTTCCACTTTCATTTTTGGTGCAGTGGCCATCACCAGATTATCTTTGTTAAACGATACCATCGAATTTTTTCTTTAATAACAACCAACCAGTTCAATTTGTTTGGTTATAAATGTGCTGCATCACAAGACCAGCCAGCGTGAAACCATAAATTGCAGTAATATGTGCTACAGTCCCATTGATGACGGCTTTCTTACTACACCACTCATGATCGTCAAGTTCGGGGTCACCAACTCCGTTTTTTATTTTTGGACACAGACACTGTGCCGTACCACAGGATGATCCAAATCCTCGGTTTTCGAGAACTTCTTCGCTGTAAACACACATAAATTCCTTGGCGGGAAGGTCTCCTTTACGTATGTATTTTCTGATTTTTGATCCGAAAGGACATCCTTTCACTTTCCAAAACTCGGCCACTCTTACCTGAGTGGGGTCCATTTTAAGGGATGCGCCCATGGATGAAAAGAGTTGACCATGACATCGTGTCGCTGTTCGGATCAGATGAACCTTGCTTCCAAGACTATCAATGGCATCAATGATATAATCGTAAGATTCAAGTTCGAAAAGTTCATGATTGGCAATACTGTAAATCTTTTGAATAGCCGTTATTTCAGCATCAGGATTTATTTCGAGCAATCTTTTTTTCAGTGCATCAGTTTTTACTTCCCCAACTGTTTGTGTAGTAGCGTGAGACTGTCTGTTAATGTTAGTAATGCATACACGGTCGGAGTCCACGATTGTAAGATGATGGATCCCTGACCGGATCAGGCTTTCTGCACACCAGCTGCCCACACCTCCGATACCCAGAATAATCACCTTGATACCGGCAATCTCATCCATCTTTTCGTGTCCGAAAAGCAACTCTGTACGTTGAAAAAGGCCTCTTTTTGTCCCCATAAATAAAATTGATAAGTCCTGATCCTGATGGTTGGAACTTAAGTTTATAAAGGCCACAAAATGCTGATTAAAAGCAATTTGTGGCCCGGAGTATTTAGTTTAATTCATTATTTTCCTCTCTCAGCGATAACATTCTGAGTAAAGTATATGTTTCAGGCTCTTACATGGTGCCCCTTTAATGCATAATAAAGGATGAAAACAAACAGTGGTATCGGAACAAAGAAACCAATCGACATGGTATATAAGTCGGAAACATGGCCCATTAACGGAGGGAAAACGGCTCCACCTACGATCGCCATAACAATAAACGATGCTGCCTTCTTGGTTTGTGGTCCAAGATCTTTGATCCCAAGTGCAAAAATTGTAGGAAACATGATAGACATGAAGAAAAATACACCATAGAGGGCAATCACTGAGAACCATCCAAGATTCATGCTCACAACAGGCAGAAGAAGGATGCAAAGGCCTGAATATAAAGCCAGTATTCTTGCAGGTTTGAAGAAGCTCATAATGTAACTTCCCGACATCCTACCGATCATAAACAATGCAAACCCGATTGAAAGAAAATAGGGTCCATTTTTTACATCAAAATGGGGAGTCTGTTTCTCATCTGTTACAAAATTAATGAGATAACTGAACACTCCCGTCTGAGCAGCTACATAGCAAAACTGAGCTGCAACACCCAAAACAAAATGTTTTTGTTTCAGCAAAGGCTTATGAAAAGTTGGTTTGTCATCGACACCTGTATCGGCGATACCATGAGCAAGACCGATCTCTTCTTCGGAGATTTCAGGCAATGGAAGTCGCAGAAAAATCAATGCTACAATTAATACAACAAGACCAATAGAGGCGAATGGTAAGATCATTGATGTGAGTTTCTCTCCGGGTGCTGCGCCGTGATCGCCATAAATGTAAAGCCCGATTAGTGGTCCTATTACCCAGGCGAGGCCATTAAAAGACTGTGAGAAATTTATACGCTGTGCCGCCGAATCTTTTGAACCAAGCTTTGTTGTATAAGGATTTGCAGCTGTCTCAAGTGTGGTTAATCCGCAACCAAGGACAAAAAGACAGGAAAGGAAAATCCAGAATGATTCAAACGATGTTGTAGCTGCTATCAAAAACGCTCCTGTTGCAAACAATGAAAGGCCAAAAACAATACCCTTTTTATATCCGAATCTACGCATAAACATTCCTGCAGGTATCGCCATCCCAAAATATGCACCATACAATGAAAACTGTATCATACTCGATTGCGATTTGGTTAACTGGAGAATTTGCTGAAAATGTTTGTCAAGTGTGTCAATCATTCCATGAGCAATCCCCCACAGGAAAAATAGAAAAGTGATAAAAATAAATGGTACGAGGTATTCTTTTGTAGTCAGACTGTGTTTGTTGGACATTTTTTGAGTTTTATTGGGTTAATGATGTTGAAAATTTGAGCTGTAAAAATAACTGTTAATTTAAAACAAGGTATAAAAAGAACTATTGAAATGTCAGTCAAAATGATTTATTGGATTCTCAAACCAAATAACATGGAGACAAACAGGATTACGAGGATTAAAATAGAACCGGTAATAATGATTTTGGGATTTTTATTAAAAATTGTTTTTACTCCATCTCCAAATCTGATCGTTAACCAGGATACGACAAAGAAACGCGTGCCGTGAAAAAGCAGGGTTAAAAAACTGAATGTGATAAGACTAAAATCAAATACTCCTGCAGTTATTGAATAAAACTGATAGGGAAGAGGGAGAACTACTGATAAGAACAATATCCAGTATCCCCAATTCGAATACAGACTTTGAATAGACTGGTAATTGTGCGTGGTGAATCCGGGCACATGATTAAACAGCCAGTTTGCCATTTGAGTGAAGTTCCCGTCTGGAAGCAACCACAAATAATGTCCGATAAAATATCCTGCAACGGATCCAATAACCATTCCCAGGGTGGCAATTATAGCGTTTACGTATATATTCGCCGAACTTATAAGTGAAATGGTTATAAAAATGAATGTTGTGGGGAAGGGGAAAACGCAGGCATCTAGAAAGAAGCAAAGAAAAATAATGAGTTGGCTGAACCTGCTACTCGCCAGATTCTTAGTCCATAGATAAAATTGTTGTGACAGACTTTGCATCCGCTGGTTTAACCTTTTTTGTCAACTTTTTCTCTCTGAATTAAGATGAAAAATTTCCGCGACGAAGGTGCAAAAATATTAACTCAAATTCAAACTGATCGTTAAAGTTTAATATATTTAAGGGCACAAAATTTTGACCAATGACAAGCTACGAAGAACTCTACCGCCAGCGACTTTCCCGTTACCTTACTGCCATGCGCAATGAAAAACCGGACATGATTCCTATCCGGCCGTTTGTTGCTGAATTTACAGCTAAATATGCCGGAATGACTTGTCAGGATGTGGTTCATGACTATAACCGTGCATTTGAGGCTGCCCGAAAATGTGCTGCGGGCTATGACTGGGATGCTGTGGTTTCGAACATGGTTTATGTATGGACCGGCCTCACTCAGGCCATCGGTTTAACTTACTATGGAGTTCCCGGGATTGATGTGCCGGCAGAAAATGGTTTCCAGTACCGTGAGCCACACGAAGAAAAATCATTCATGAAAGCGGATGAATATGACGAGTTAATCGACGATCCGACGGCTTTTCTTTACAACAAATGGTTGCCCCGCGTTTCAGCCGATATTAGTCCGATGGGTAACCCTTCAAGTTACCGGAACAACCTTGCCCTTGTCAAAGGTGGCATGGCCATGCTGAATTACTTCAATGCTTATGGTCCGCATGTCGAAAAACTGCGGACTGAGAGTGGAACTGTATCTGCTATTGCCGGTATTTTCAAGGCACCATTCGACATTATTGGCGATAAACTCAGGGGTTACCTTGGGTTAACCATGGATATGATGACCCAACCTGATAAAGTTCGTCAGGCTTGTGAGGCGCTGATGCCTCATTTGTATAATGTAGCTTTGACCTCATCCGATCCAAACAAGCAGGTTCCAATAGGATACTGGATGCACCGGGGTTGTATCCCATTCATATCCAAGGGTGAATTTGAATCGCATTACTGGCCAACGGTAAAGCCAATTATAGAAGAACTTTGGAGAAATGGTCATCAGACTCTTTTCTATGCTGAAGGGAACTGGGACCATCACCTGGAAAGCTTTACGGAACTTCCCGATAAAAGCATTGTCTATCACGTGGATACCGGTGATATTTTCAAGACCAACAATATAATTGGACATAAATTTTGTCTGAGTGGCGGAATTCCCAATACCTTATTATCCTATGGTAAACCGGATGAGATCAGGGCACGTTGCAAAAAAGTAATCGATGAGGTTGCACGGGATGGTGGTTATATCATGGATGCAAGTGCTATTATTCAGAATGATGCAACTGTTGAAAATATGCAGGTTATGACCAATTTTACACGTGAATACGGAGTTTATTCTGGTCCGTCAGCACCTCCGTTGGATGTGGCATCCCAAAATATTCCTGCAGCAGGCACAGTCTACGATCCTGATTATGGAATGACAAATCACATGAAATCCAAGGTTAAACCTGGCTTGTGTATTCCCTGGGAAGAAAAGCGAAAAGAAATTCCTTTAATCACAGGAAGTGAGCCTCTTGTGAAACAAATCTGGGAAGATGTGGATGCATTTGGAAATATGTTTATCTGGCAATGTTTGCTTTCGTTTTAATTATATTCGGGATATCCTATAGAAACGCAAGCCCTGTCGTGCTGATAGAGCCTTGTTTTTTTTAAAAAAGCTCAATATGAACCTTTATTTCCCGAATTTGGGTTTTCTATACCTATTTTGATTGTTATCAGGTTTTAAATTGAATATTCCTTATAATTATCATACAATAAGCCCTTTACTGAGATTTTGCCACGACGTGGCTTGGTTTAATCCTTTACAGATAATTCTACATAGATTTGGCAGCTACGCAGCCCGATTCCGGAGTCTGGATCAAAAGGCTTTTACCACGAAGTAATCGGGAGTTGTGAAACTCCAACCTCAAAACAGATAACATTGGAACATGATTAAATATTAATAAGGTACAGAGTA
>CAINLJ010000265.1 GCA_903850335.1 uncultured Bacteroidia bacterium
GTTTCCCCGAAAGTAATGGTCGCAGCCTCGTCCGGCTTCAGAGTCTCACGCTTAAGCGATCGGAAGGTTTTACCATCATCAGAGCACTGCACATCAATGTCTTTTGGTCCACTTTCAGGAGAGGGCTTTAGGTAAAGGCCGGCCACCGACACAGGCTCAGCCAGATCGAATTGAAGAAACTCAGGCTTCTCCGGGGTAGGTCCCATGCCGGGTTTGTTACCGTTGGAAATCCAGCGCGACTCGTCATTGCCATCCTCCGCCAGGGCAGGACTAAAATCCTGTAACTGGGAACTTGCGCTCAGCTTACCGGACAAGCCATTGTCCTCAACGGGACAGGCCAGAACGGCAATGTCACGATAGAACGCCTGCTCCGCCTTTGGCTTCGGCAATGACACGGTAATACGCTCCGGCCCTTTTACTACCGTCTGCGAGCTGACGAGTTTTTTAGCCGCATTTTCGTGAGTTACCCAAGGCCCACCGGCATTCCAGCCGCTGCAGAGGTTTACAGTCAGCACGATCCCGCACCGGTCCGCCTCGCGTAAGGCATACCTGTAAAGCTCCCGCCACGCGTCACTCATGAATTTCGGTCCCCGTGGCGCTTCCGGACCCGCTTCCCCGGCATCAAACAACAACGCCCCGCCGATGCCTTGCTTCCGCATTTCCTCAAAGTCACGGGTAATACCCTCATTGCTCGCTGCGCCATTCAGCCACCACCAGTAGCACCAGGCCCGCGACCCGACAGGCGGCGTCTTAAAATCCTTCGCCAGCTTATCCGCGGCCAGCACCGATCCGCTCAATAACAGCAGCAAATTCAGCAGCAGGGCGGTCAGATAAATAGACATTGGGGTAAAGAAAGTCTTCATAAGGGAATCTCCGGAAACTAATTTTCGGAGTTGGATTGATGGTGAGACATCACTTTTTGGTGTGGTGGTTTTCATGGTGTCTATTTTTATTGGTTATTTTTTTACTTTAATCGTTCGTGTTTGATTGGCGTTTGATCCCGATCGAGATCATTCTTCTTCGAGCAAGTGGACTGGCCCGATCAGTCCAGAAGGTTTTAACGGGCTGTCTTTCTTGAAAGTTTGGATGTTCGTTCGAGTCCGTTGCTCTTCCGCCGGCAATCCGGCATCACCAATGAGCCGATTGGGCCAAAGATTGACCACTTCTATTTCCAATTGATTCTTTCCCGACTTGAGCGCACCCGTGATTTCCGCCCGCCATGGAGCACACCAGACCGTGCCGCAGTCCTGGCCGTTGAGTCTGACACGTGCTGCTTCCTTGACCGTTCCCAAATACAGGTACTTGCGCGAATGCGGCGAAAATTGCAACGGCTCAAAAGTTTTCCGGTATGTCGCCGTACCACTAAAATGGCGAATGGCCGGCTCTGGTCGCTTCGACCAATCTTCCAAATGGTCGAACATCTCCACACCCAGTGCCGTGTTTCCATCGAGGCCTTTGGTGGGATAGAACCACTGCTGATCAAAGTTCACCTGCCACGCGCCGGTAATTTCCATAACGGGCTTGATGGCCGGAAAATTTTTCTTCTCGCTTACCTCTTTGGCAAAGGTATTTTTTCGGAAGACCACAAACATTGAGCCATACGGTTCAAACTCCAGGGGCACCGATGTGCGTCCATTTTCCACCGTGTATTGTGGCAAGTCACAGCGTTCACCGGTAACAGGATACCACAGCTCCGGCTGTTTGCCGGTGACGCGGAACGAACCATCCACGGACTCGGGCCGCTCATTGCGATTCGCCAGAAAATAAATTTCAGTATTGCTGTCGCGCCGGTGAATGAAATCAATAAAGCTGTTTGTGCCAGAATATTCGAAATCGGGAACGATGCCTTCGCTTTGCAGGACATCGCGCAACGATTTTCCCCAAATCACCCGGCCCTTGCGGAAAGTTTTTTGTGTGACCGTCACTCCGTCGCAATTTCCCCAGACTTCATCCGCGATCTTTTTAATTTCCGCATCGCACTTGGGATAATTTTTCAAGCCCGGATCGGATTGCGGTTTCGGGCCGACCAACGTTGCCCCGGCAGCCACGAGATTACGGAGCTTGCGTGCCACCTCCACTGGCATCCGTTTGGAGTCCGGCAAAACAAGGAGGCGGTAGCTCATGCCGTCAGGCAGCACGATCTTTCCATCCTTCACGGACAAACGGGTGAGCAGGACTTCGGCATTGCAGACATCGTAGTCGTAGCCTTTGCCAAGCGACGGATCAGTGTGTTTTGGCTCGACCAGGTTTGGCGCCCAGTCGCCATTATAGTAGAGCACATCGGCGACAAACTTTCCGCTCTGCAATATCGCCTGGCAGCGATTCACATAAGTCAGCCATGGCTGCGCAGCCAACGGCCACCACGTCACGTTGGGATTGAAGTGCGTGCCGGCGAAATATTCGTATCCCGGCAGACCGTCTTCCGGTTGAGTCCCGGTGAGTGTGTGGAACATGAAGCGGTTGATGCCCTCGCAGAAAGCGCGGTCGCCAATAGGTTTCAGCGTTGCGGGGGATTCGTCCCAATGCGGCCCGATGGAGGTGAACGCTTCGGCCGAAGCGGTGTGCCGACCGTATATGTGTGCCGACGAAGCAGTCTGCTTTGCAACCTGATTTTGATCGTTGACCACACATGTACCGTCGAGCCAGAATTCGCCTTGCGGCCGGTCGCAACGCCCGAGATTTTTCAATACGTCCATGCACATTGTACCAGACCAGCTTGGCCCGCCCGCTTCGCAATTAATCTCCATGCCTTCTTTGTGCGCGAGTTCGGCAAAATGGCCATAATTATTGTCCGCCATGCAGTCGGCGATGGTCTTGCGGTAGTCGTGCAGGAAACGGTCAGAAATTTCGGCACTGCCGACCAGGCGTCCGCGTAAGACCGGCAGATAAGGCACTGGATCATAGCCACGATATTTTTTAAATTCTTCAATGATGCCGGATGTCCAGTTGGGATAGCCGTCCTCAAAACTGTCGGTGGCAAAGTAACGGAGCGTATTCCCAATATGGGGTCCGGCTTCCTTGAGACAAATCTTTCCAAGATTATTCCAGTGTTGATCCACTGCCTCCCTGCTGAACCAATCCACCTCCAATCCATCACTGGCAGGCATAGCCAGATTGACCCTCGCACCCGTAATCCGATGTCCGGTTCGAATGATTGTCCATGTGCCGTCCGGGACATCCCAATCCAGATGGCCATCGGTTTGGAGTTTTGAGGTCAGATCAATCACCCCCACCGGGTCAATCGGGGCATCGCCCGGCAGGTTTGTCCACTGCGTCAAAGTCTGTTTCATCGCCTGTCGCGCCGGGATAAAACAATCCGCATCGAGCCGGTTGCTTTTTGCCTGCAGCTCTTTCTTGCGCTGTCCATCCAGCCGGCTGCCGGTCGCCGGTTCGCGGAAGGCGACGACGGCGGCATCCCGATAATCCACCTTATCTATCGGTAGATTGATATATTTACTCCAATTGCCTTTAGGGGGCGAATCATATCCATCCTTTGGCTCAGGCAGCGGCAGCGCGCCGGAAAATTTTTGCGGGCCAGTGAGTGTCAACTCCGACTGTATAAACCATCGGCCTGCATTATTCGGTGTAATCCACGGACCGCCCATGTCCCAGCCGCCGCACAAATTGACGCCCACTTCCAAGCCCAGACGATGCGCTTCATCCAGCGCGAAGCGAAAGAGTTCGCGCCACTCGGGCGAAAGAAACGTAGCCTTTCCTTGCGGCACGGGAGTGCTGCGAGCCCCACCGGAAGATGACCAGATCATCATCACGCCGCCCAGCCCCTTGGCTTTAAATTCTTCGAGGTCGCGTATTATGCCGGCTTTGTCCATCCGACCGTTAAACCACCACCAGTAACCTGTTGCCTTGGCCGAATCCGGAGGGAGCTCAAAGGCTGCCGATAAGTCAATTGTGCCAGTGGTGACGCCCGGCCGCCTCAACGTACTGATATCGTTGGCAGATCCGAATCCTTTGGAAATAACTTCGACCCGCCAATTATTGATTGCCGGCCTGATGCTCCTAGTGATGGTCGCAGCCGTGGCACTCCAGTAAACCAGGCTGAACAGAACCATGGTTGCCATTTTATGATTAAGGGTTTTCATGATGACTTCTTTTGTTGGTGCATTTAAGTATTTATTTATCATTTTCATTCAATATTTAAATCCCTGTAACTTTTTACAGATTCACCTTTATAATTAATTTCAGCTTCCATTTGGTAATTTCCTTTGATCAAAGGCATTTTCATTTTAAATCTGATCACTTTGACCTCGTATTTTTTAAGTACTATCTGCGCGTTTTGAACCGGGAGACTCTTCCCTTCCCTGAACACTGACAATTTTACTGATCCTTTCCATTCTTCTTCCAGGTCGTTAAACACATGGACAGGGACTGAAATTTCGCTGGAGGGGACATACGATTTTTCCCATAGTTCGATCATCAATCCAACCGGGTTGAATGCAGGTTTTACGTACTTCACAAAATGAGGTTCATAGATAAGCAACTTTATATCTGTGAAATTGTCACTGGTTTGGCCGCGTGGCTTTCCGGAACGTGAATACCCCAGACCGCAAAAGTGCATGATTCCGGCGCATTTGCGGTAAGCCCTCCAGTACTCGGTCAGGATAGCGGTATTTTTGGCACACGCCTCAAATTTTTGATCCGGTGTGATTGCTTCCGGGAAAACGATTCGATAGACACGATCGGTCAGGGTAGTGGTAGTTCCATTCCGGTTGAGCCAAAGCCATGAATATTCATTGATGATAACCGGATTTTTATATCGCCCGCCGTTTGGCCTGGGATTAAATTCATTTGGGCTAAAATGTGGAATTCGAACCGTTGAAAACAGGTCTTTTAAATAACCCTCGTTTGATGGATTTTTCCCATCAAAATATTGTGAAAATAAATAGGGGTGTGCTTCAATGGCATCACTTTCACCTACAGGAGGAGCCCACCCATTATCCCAGGGACGGTTTGATAAATCATGTGTACGAACCACTTTGATTGCTTTACCCGTAGTATCATTCACCGATTCGTTTTGCCCATCCCACACAGCAACACACGGATGATTCCATCGCTCACGCATCCAACCCAGGTATTCAGCCGAAAGCTGTTTTGATGAAATTTTTTTCTGAAATTTTTCAAAACCTCCTTTCCCACCACCTGTCCAGACAGGAAATTCGTCCTGAATCAGCAAACCCAGGCTATCCGCGGTTTCATACCACTTTTCAGGCGGAAATCCAATACAATAGCGAATGCTGTTCCAGTTCATCTCTTTGAACCGACTATGTAACTTGTTGACCCATTTTGAGTTCCATGGCAGATTTTCCCTTTCCGGATCTTCAAAAAACCGAAAGATACAGACATTTGTTCCCCGCAGGAAATAGGGTTTGTTGTTTAGTAAAAAGACTGCACTATCCCGGCTTACGGCAAAAGTGTGCATCCCAAAACGTGTTTTGGAGTTATCTCCTGAAGTGTTTAGTTCGAGATCATAAAGGAAAGGATTTTCGGGTGTCCATAATTTGCAATCTGCCATTTTTACCGTAAAATCTACATTTTGGAGCGTTGTACCGGATTTAATATCCTGTTTTACAGATCCATGAGCTATCTCCTTTTTTGAAACGGCTTCGCGCAGAACATATGAAACCTCCATCCAGGTAGTGCCCGGATTGGATTTAATTTCGGCTACTATGCGGAGGTTCTCATTTACAATATCGGGAACCGTCTGAATGTTCGAAATAAACGGATAACCTGAAAGGATGAGTTTCACATCGTCATAGATACCGGGAGTGTATTTTATTTTCTCGAAATCATGGCCATTAACTACCGTGTCGGGAAGGTTATTCCGGCAACCCACTGCGATAATAATCTCATTTTCAGTACTTCCTGTATTTAGAAAAGGCTTCAACTCAAAAAGTGAAGGGGTGAAGTTATACACATTCTCACCAACGAGTTTTTTGTTGACAAAAACCCAGGTATGATAGGCTGATTTATTGATCTTTAATTGGACGATGGGAAAAGTCAAATCCTCCATCGAAAAAGATCGTTTGTACCAGTAAACCGAATTGTTATATGCTGAATCCTGACTGTCAATTTTTGGTCCGGACATGTCCACCAACCCCGGAACTTCAATTTTGGATTTAAATTCCGTGGGAATGAAAGTCATCGAATCGGTTTTAGCAATTTCCCAGCTACCGTTCAGATTGATGATCTGCCTGCGAATTATTTTTGCGCTGCAACTGCCTGCTAGGAGAGCAAATGAGAAAAATAAAATAGCGTTTTTCATAATGAATGATGCTTAATGCCGGATACTAAATAATTTTCATTTTTTTAAATTTTCTGTCATTTCCATCAGGATAACAGGCCCTAACAGACTTGCCCTTTGAATCTTAAAGGTTCATCACCTATTTGTGAACGATCTTTTGTTTCGTAGTTGAATCTTATGATCAGTCTTAGGCAGAACTTTAGGCATTTTGACTCCTTTTCTATTTTGTTGAATTGTTTTTCCAGATACAAAAAATGAATAGGATCCCGATCCTACATCGAATACCGCTTCATCCTCATTAGATACCATGAACCTGATCCCTTTGGCTTCTGACAGCGGTTTTCCGCTCTCTGTAATTACA
Organism: uncultured Bacteroidia bacterium; assembly: GCA_903850335.1. Lineage (GTDB taxonomy): Bacteria > Bacteroidota > Bacteroidia > Bacteroidales > Prolixibacteraceae > JAAFHB01. Next base: position 6,621 of record CAINLJ010000265.1, read on the forward strand.
TCGCCGGGTTTCAGCGGGAGATGGATTGTGGCTGAGGTATTTGCCGGTATCTTGACCTCAAGGTCCAATCCTCCGTGCTTTTTTACCCATGAAGAGGTTATGGATCCATGTAGGGTATGAACAGTGGCATTCACCCACTCAAGGTCTTTATCCGGGATATATGGTTTGACAATGAATTTCCTGAATCCCGGGAAGTTTTCATCCGGTCTGATACCTGCCAGCACATTGTAAAACCAGGGATCGATTGCAGCACCCAGAACGATGTGATTTTGAGAACCGCCGTCTGTCCATTTTTCGGTAATTGTCGAACGCCCGTTCCTGAGTGAATATCCCCAGCTCGGAAAATCTGTTTTCAGGGCCATATTCCAGACAAGGTCTTCCCGGCCTTTCTCTGTCAGCAGATCCAGAAGGTACTTGGTACCCATATAACCCGTCGTCGGGTGCCCATCATGGATCTTCACAATGTCATTTACCAGTGTATTCATCACAGATTTTTCCAGATCTCGGGGTACCATGCCGAAAAAGAGAGGCCATGTTTGGGCTGACTGAGACCGATCATCATAATATCCTTCCTTTCTGTTCAGGAACCTATTATTGAACGAATTTAACACCTCACTTGCAAGAAATTGGAATTTATCGGTATGTTCTTTTTTACCAAGTACACGTGCCATTTTTTCCATCACCTGCAGATCATGGTAATAAAATGCTGTACTTAATGAAAGGGGCAGGCCAGACCTGCTTTTATAACCTTCCGCAAGCGAGAGGTGATCTCCCCATTGCGATTGCTGAAGGTACCCAATCAGAACAGGTTCTGAAATTGCCAGGCCCAACTCAGGGTTACTACCCTCCTTCATTGGTTGAATGGAAGCACGGCCCTGACTTGCCAGATAATTCATGTAGCGTAAAATTGAATTGTAATTATCAGCCAGCACGGCTGTATCTCCATAATAAATGTACTGAGACCATGGCATCATCACAAAGGAGGAACTCCATACCAGGTCCTCGGTTATGCCTGCACGCGGAACGATATAACCTATTCTTCCAAATTGATCCTGTTGATCCCTGAAATCCTTGAACCATTTGGTATAAATCCTTTGAATACTCATATTTAACATGGCTTCCTGTGAAGTCATTAAGGCATCTGCACCCCAGCCCTGACGTTCAGGGCGCTGTGTGTCATCAGTAGGTACTCCCATTTGTACATTGCTTCGTTGTGACTGAACTGTGCACAAGTGGATACGGTTAATAAGGTCGTTGCTGCAGGTGAAACTGCCGGCGGGATCAAGTGCATTTTGCACAAAACAACCTTCTAACAAGTCCAGTGAGGGTGTACCCGAATATCCGGTTACCTGAATGTATTGAAAACCATGGTACGTGAAGTGCGGTTCAAATAGTTCCGATCCACCCCCTTTGAGAATATAACGATCTTCCTGAAGGGCTGCTCTTGAACTTGAAGGATCGATCATTCCGTCCTTGTGGATCTGCTCAGCAAATTTCAGCTTCACTTCTGAGCCCGCAGGTCCATTCAACTTCAGACGAATCCAACCGGCTATATTCTGACCAAGATCGAATACCAGGGTATCCGGCCTCGGTTCTTTTACAGAAACAGGCCTAATTATTTGGGTTACAAGTCCCGGTTCGTGCATTGAAGAAGTCAATTTTCCTCCAGGTGATTTAACCACATTGACAAGATTCCATTCATGGTCATCAAAACCAGGTTTATCCCACCCTTCCTGTTCCAGACGGGCATTATAATGTTCACCATCGAACAAACAATTAAAGGTGATGGGGCCCCAGGAAGATTTCCAGCTGCCATCTGTAACCACCCTGTCCTTGCTGCCATCTTCATATTCTATTTCCAACTGGAGCAGAGCACGCGGAGAGCCGTACCACTGCATCTGCCAGCCCCAGTACTTTTTCTGGCCGTTGAACCAACCATTGCCAAGCATAATCCCAAGGGCATTAATACCTTTTTTTAGTTCATTTGTAACATCGTATGTGTCATAAAGGATGCGCTTTCGAAAATCAGTTCGGGAAGGCGTGAGAACATGATGGCCAACTTTGGAGCCATTTAACCGTAATTCATATAATCCAAGGCCCGAAATAAACACCCTTGCTCTGCGGACATCTTTTTTTACCTTAAATTCATGCCGGAACATGGGAGATTTCGTCTCCGGAATAATCTTTTTCATTTCTTTAGTAACCCTATTTTCCACGAAGGCATCCACATCTGAAACCATTTCATCCGGAGAACCCCGTCCTATCCAATTTGCTGTCCAGTCTTCCTCATTAAAAAGCCCGGTGCTAAATTTCCCGGATTTACTGTACGGATGTATTTTGCCTGATTCGTCTTTGATTCGCACCTTCCAGAAGTATTCCCTGTTGCTTTTAAGCGGAAGTCCTTCATAAGTTACCTGGGATGACTGGTCAGATTTTAGCAAACCCGGGTTCCACATGTCCCCTTCATCCGCTTCCAGTATTTCTCTGTTTGATGCCACCAGGATCTGGTATGCTGTCTGGCTGCGATCCCGGCCTTCCAGATCAAGGATCCAAGTGAAACTCAGCTTATCAATGTCAAGAGCAACAGGTGATGCATCATATTCAACCAGAAGTTGTGTTTCGGGTCTTTTCGACAACCATTCCCTGTAATTACTTTTCATCCTTTGTATCTGGTTATCAGCACCAGATCCGGTCCGGGCGAATATCCAAAGAGGAGATAAGAGGAACAGGATGAATATTGTACTATTTTTCATTTCCGGACTTTTATTAATGGTTCTCCAAAAACGGCAACCAGACTTTCATCTGACCTTGCTCCCTGTTGCACCAAGCGTAATAAGGAATGGCAGTAATATCAATTCCTGCTTTTTTTTCGGGTAATGAAGCCTCTCCTTTAATGCTCACAACTCCGCCCAAGAAATCACCCCGGTATTCCGCTTTAAATCCGGAATGGAGCAGATATCCCTTGCTGTAATCACTAAAATAACTCTTATTATCAGTTTCTTCCAAACAATAGACCATTGGACCGCGCATGATGACCACCTTCCCAATTGCGTCAGCAATCCTTGGATTTCCTTCAACCAGCCTGACATTCATGGGCAATTCCAATTCCAACCGATCACCGTTCTTCCACCTCCTGTCAATAACTGCATAACCCCTTTCCATATGAATTTTATGGATTCTTTCTCCGTTTATCTTTAGGTTTATCCCTTCACGGAGGTTTTCATCTTTAAGATATTCATAGAGGCCGCCAGGTAGCAATTCACCCTGCGCCCAGCCTGGTATCCGTATACGTAAAGCAAGATACACAGGGTTTTCGGGATCAACCTTCAGATTGATCTTTCCGTCCCATGGATAATCCGTTTCCAGCTTAAGGGAGATTTCCTGGCCTCCTACGGTGATTTTTCCTGTATTTCCGATAAACTGATTGATATAAATCCCTCTATCACTTTTCCCATATATTGTTGATCCAATTTCAGGTAAAAACCTGACCATATTAGTGGGACAACAGGGTGGGTCATCCCAAGCCTGGCGTTTATTCTTTCCGGTTGACTCAAGAGGATTGGTATAAAAGAATCTGTCTCCGCTTAAGGAAACGCCAGCTAATGCAGCATTATACATGGTAAGCTCAAGCAAGTCAGCATACTTTGCATCTCCTGTCAACAAGTTCATCCTTCTGTTCCAGAAAGTAAACCCGATACCGGAGCAGGTTTCACAATAAGCCCGGTCATTGGGAAGCAGGTAGTCCGAGCCAAATCCCTCATCGTGAAACTGTCGGGTTCCGATTCCTCCCGTGATATAGAGTTTTTTCAGGACAATATTATTCCAGATGGAATCCAGTGCAGGCAAATATTTGGATTCCCCTTTCTCCAGTGAAACATCGGTCACTGCCGAATACAAATATGCAGCACAAACGGCATGGCCTACCGCATAGTACTGCTGCGTGACAGGAAGATGATCCTGCATGTAGGAAGGTGGTCGCCAGCGTTGTGGAGTATTCGCGTATGGATCCTGATCAAGCGGGGTAATTTTTTCTACTGTCATCCGCTTCGGATTCCCCCTTTCGTCAATAAAAAAAACTGTTAAATCCAGGTATCTTTTCTCTCCTGTTATTCTGTACAATTTGTAAAGTGCTAGTTCAATTTCTTCATGTCCTGTAGCATCCTGACGTTTCCCCGGACCAAATTCAGCATCAATACAATCAGCAAAGCGGATGGCAGCATCCAGGAATTTTCTTTTCCCGGTAACTTCGAAATAGGCGGCTGCTGCTTCAATCAGATGCCCGGCGCAATACAATTCGTGGCTTTTTCTAAGGTCAATCCATCTTTTTGAGCTATCTGTTTTTGGTATATAGGTAATCAGGTATCCATCGGGTTGTTGTGCAGCAACTATCCGGTCAATTACAGAATCAATTGTTGCTTCCAGCTCTTTATCCGGAGTATGGTGCAATGCATAAGCAGCTCCCTGGATTATTTTATAGACATCCGAATCACTGGCAAGTCTGCCATGATGCTTAACTTGTTTTTTACCTGCTGCAATATCAAAGTCCTCTATAGATTCGGAAGCCTCTTTCAGAGCATGCCTGATTCCGGTTAACCGGTTTATCTCAATCCTGGGACGCCAGAAATTATCAGTAATTGTTACATTTAGGAACGAGAAACTTTCGACCATCGGGCCCGGCGATTCGCCCTTTGCGCTGGCTGTTTTTCCCTCCGACCCGAATTCAGGATCAGCAAAGGATACCGACATTAAACATCCCAATATTACCATCAGCGGTTGTATTCTCATGACTAATTCCAATCTGGTGAGTGTTCTAAATAAATAGAATTTATTCTGGCTGAATCAGTTGATAGTCTGCATCATAAAATCCCAGATGACGTATTCTCCAATCAGCAGGTTCAAGAAAAACAGAATGAGGAAGATGAACTTCCCAAGTGCCCAGCTTTTTTAACATTGCTTTGGTTCGCACAAGGTTCTGAAGTGCCACATCATTTTGCTCGGCTATATCATCGGAAAGATGATATAGCAAAGGAAGCCTGTCAGGCAATCGTATTAGTTTCCAATCACCCTCCCTGATTGCAGTACCTACCGTATAGCGCCATTCCAACGTTTGATGGGGAATTTTGTCGGTCTGGTCAGTCAGAAAGGGAATAATATTGACACCCGTATAATTGTCTTTTTCTGAAGCAGATCCACCGGCAGCCAAGATGAAGGTAGGACAGATATCAAGTGATGAAACAGGTTCATTAATTTTTTTCCCGGCAGTCAGTTTTGCAGGCCATTTCATAATAAAGGGGACTCGTATTCCACCTTCCAGCACAGTTGTTTTTTGTCCTCTCAGTGGAGCATTTACAGATCCATTCGAGATAGAGTTAGCTGGTCCTCCATTATCACTGATAAAGACCACAAGTGTATTGCTCTCAAGGCCTTCCTCATTCACCGTCTTTATAATTTTGCCGACATTTTGATCAAGCCGGTACACCATGGCACAATAAGTACGCCTCAATTTATCTTTAATGTTGGTGAATAAACTTAAGTCTTCTTCCGTTGCCTGCATTGGAGAGTGAGGAGCATTAAAAGAAGCCATTAAAAAGAAGGGATCGCTTTTGTGTCTTCTGATAAAACTGACACATTCATTGCCAATATTATCTGTTATATAATTAAGAGGCCCAGGAGTTTTATAGGTACAGTCAATTGGACCTTCCATACCTTCCCCGTCAGGTTTTGCAGTAAAATAATCATGTGCACCGCCCAAAAATCCCCAAAACTCATCGAATCCTCTTTTTAAGGGATGAAAATGAGGTTTCTCGCCCAGGTGCCATTTGCCTATCAGGCCATTCACATAACCCAGACTCCTAAGTTTATCAGCAATAGTTGTTTCAGTCAGAGGAAGTCCAACATAATTCGGATCAAATCCGGCCTGTGCAGGAGATAAGTTGTCGTTAAAACCAAAACTTGCCTGATGTTTCCCGGTAATGAGACCGGCACGCGATGGACTGCAAACTGACGAAGAAACATAACCATTTGAAAAAATAATTCCCTCCGTCGCCAACCTATCAATATTAGGAGTCGGAATTTGTTTGCTGCCATGGACACCTAAATCCGCGTATCCGAGATCATCTGCAACAATCAATATCAGATTTGGTTTTTCAGAGCCACTTTCCCCAAATACCTGTGTTGTGCAAATGATCAATGATATATACAATATTGAACAAATATTTGCAGATGATTTCACTTGTGAATGTATTTTTTTAATTAATTGTAGATCAGCGAGTACTCATGGAACTCACATCCGCCATGAGCTGGTGGATACATCACCTTATGCGGGATTAACCAATGCTCGTTTCATAGGCACATTGTTTAAAACAAAAACTTGATTCATTAAGCCAGGAAATAATGCCAACCTTAAAACTGAAGTCCAAAGGCTATTTCTCCCCGTCTTTCAAAAGTTGTATTTTCTGAAAACATATCCCATAGTGGCTTCCGGGAGGATTCTTCGACCACCCTTTACCAACGGGATCCAAAGAAAAATTTGCAGAGTAAAGCAACCACATCTGCTTTCCATCATTGCTGATAAACTTTGTGGGGATATTGACAAAATATGCCTGTACTCCAAAGTCCTTCATATAACTGACGATTTTCCAATCACCATCAATTTGATCAGACTCAAGGATATAGGTATTCATTTTTGAAACTGTATTTCCCCCATCGGTAACACACATTAAATATTTTTTCAGAGGGGCATTGTAGGTAATGTTTACACAACCCATATTGTTATTCCATTCCAACAATGGCTTTATTTTTTTAAAATCATTGATCCACAATGGTTTGCCATTACCATCTTTTCCAGCGTAAAATTCATATTTGGAGGCATTGTTGATATTTTCCTCCGACGGGGTAACTCTTAAAAGATAAATCTGATCACCTGTAACCCAGCTATCGTTCCAGAATCTCCATTTCGTATCGGTTACATCTGCACCGTGAGCCACCAGGTAGGCCTTGCCATCAGGTGAATGCTCCATGTTTTTGCCGAAATCAACGAAATGGGGAGAACCTATCTTAACCGGACTCCCATACAGGCCATTTTCACCAAATAGTGGTTTCTCAGGTGTATGAGGGCAAACTTGCCAGGTGTGTCCGTAGTTTTTTGAAGTCCTGAAACCAACAAAAGGTCCGATCCATGGCCAGTTAACCTTAATATCCCCGTATTTAGCATTGTTGTCAGGACCAAGACAATAGGTGCCATAATACCAGACGCCGTTATATACAAGAGATCCACAGGGATAGCGCCCATTATACGGAAACGCCGGTGAGCTTTTATCGAGCCCGATGCTGTATGCTTTTATGTCGAGCGGATCATTCCCAACAATAACTCCCTGTCCGGTTGTGATATGGACAGGATCAACCCATGATTGTGACCAATCGGTGTAACCATCCAGTCTTTTTGTTTTGCCGTCGGTCCAGGGAGAGTACAACGTATCATTTGATGCCCAGGTCGGATACCATGTATCTCCATAGTGATAGCCACTTTTTATGCCCAGGAATTTTATGCCATTTAATTCTTTTGATTGTTCAAACGGACAATCACCCGGCAGTTCTGATGGCCATACAAAGGGCTCGAATCTGATAATTTCAGGTTGTAAATCAGGCAATTGTGATTTCGCAGTTACTTCTGAAAAAATTATAACGGCTAAAACGATTAAGTAACGATAAATTTTCATCTTATCTCTTTCTTTATTGTTTTAGTTCATCTTATTTTGAAAATGAGGAACATCATGATTCTAAAAACCACTGTTTGTCCATTTCCCGGTAATAGTTGTATGTCCATTTCTGGTCTATATCCCGAAAGCCTTTTTAGGAGAGATTAAATTAGTCTATAACAGCAGTATGCAGGTCTGCTTTGAACTCACAGGACCCAGGCTTATATCAGACATAAAGTCATTTCCGCCTGTGTGCAGACAAGTAAGTGGCTAATGTATTAAGTTTAGGTCAAAAAAATTAGAAGTTTACTGAGCAGAGTCAAATTAATTGCATTGCAATCTTTGACTCCGCCCAGACAAACAATCGATAATTTAAATATCCAGGGTAAGAAGAAGTAATAATTCTTACCAGCCCGGATTCTGCGTCAGATTTTTATTTAGTGTTAATTCATTAGATGGAACTGCTAATAGATAATCTCTTCCCGGTTTAAATCCCCATCCTCCATTAGGTCCCGTTAAAACTCCCTTATATAGATCAATATATCCATTTGCGTCAGTATTCAAAGAAGGACTTTGCAATTTTATCTCGTTTGTGTAAAAGGTGCCAAGTGGCCTTTTGCCCACAAAAAGCTTGTGCGCAGCCCAACGCATCAGGTCATCAAGACGGAATCCTTCAGAAAACAGTTCCACATTACGCTCTCTTCTGATCTCATAAAGATAGTCAGGGAGTGAGTATCCATAATCAGGCCAATCAGGATCGGAAGTAATTGAACTCAAAACCATCGACGGCATTCCAACCCTTTGCCTGAGTTTATTGATAGTTAAATCCGCATCTGCCTGTGTTAACTGTCCGGATTCAGCTTTAGCCTCAGCATATATTAATAAAGCTTCGGCATAACGAAAAATAATAAACCCAACACTTTGACTATAAGTACCTGTGACAGGGTCAAATTGTGGACGGCGAAATTTTTGAAATTCATAACCGGTTGGTTCACCAAAAACCGAGATTTGGGGCAATGTGAAGAAAGTTGTATCATTCTTCAAATCAACTGTTACAACATCACGAGGGGTCATTATACTCTGGACACACCTCGGATCACGATTAACAGTTACCTGCCTGAGATCAAGATCTCCCTGATAAAGCGGACTGGCCGAAATGGGTAAACCGTCAGAACAAAGGTAAGAACGAATCATCTCGCGGGTAATACCACTATTGTTTGGCCAATTATACAATTGATTTCCGAAAATACCTCCATAATTTTGTCCATAAGTATTGAAATCAAATTGTTTCCATAACAATACTTCTGAATTTTTACTATAATCGATCTGGTTAAAAAGATTATAATAAACATTACTTTTATTTCCTTGTACAAGTGAATAATCTCCGGCATCCATTACAACTTTAGCAGCAGTAGCAGCTTTTTGCAAAAAAACAGTTCCATCGGTCTCTCCTGCAAATGGATCTCCCTTATGATACTTTTCCCAGGTGCCTTCATACAAACATACCCTTGCTTTAAACTGCGAGGCAACGTCCGTATTCAACCGGGACGCCGGAACTGCAGAAGGCTTTCCCATTTTTGTAATTGCTGAATCAAGGTCACTGATTATGAAATTAACAACCTGAGTTCTGGTACTGCGACTACCATATAAAATATCGACGTCACTAACATTTACTGGTTTGGTAATTATAGGCAGGTTTCCAAATTTGGTGAGCAATTGATAATAAAACCATGCCCTGAAAAAATAACCTTCCCCGATATACTGACCAACCAGGTTGCCTGGTGCAACATTTTTTGCATTTGCTAGAAAATAGTTGACATTGCGAACATTTGTCCAATCCCATCCTCCTCCGCTGGAAGGAACAGTTAAAACTCCATTCAAACGATCTTTTGTAGATAACCAAAGATTGCCAGGTATCGAAACATCAGTTCCGTTATCTTTCATATTAGCGCCGCCAGACCCTAAAGCTTCCCAACCGGGAAACGTACTGTAAAAAGTATTGAGGTATAATTGAAGGTCATTCGCTGTTTTCCAAAATGCGGGTTCAGAGATCTGATCCAACGGTTTTTTGTCGAGCAGATCCTTGCATGAACTAGAAATTATCACAATGGATAAGAAAATTATGTAATATATCTTTTTCATTTCGTGTAATTTTTAGAAGTTAATATTTAATCCAAGGGAATAGGTCTGGGAAAGGGGATATTCCTTTCCATTTCCTTGTCTTCCCCCGCTTGATTCAGGATCAAAGATCCGCATCTTTGTAAAAGTTAAGAGATTTTCCCCTGACACATAGATTTTAGCATTCGAAATTTTAACTTTTTTGATAAGCCTCTTTGGGATGGTATATCCCAGCTGGACATTTTTCAGACGAAGGTAGGCACCATTCTGAAGGTAACGGTCGGTCGGATACCCGTAAGCCTTATTGTTAGGCCCTGTAAAAACTGAATAGGGTTTTGGGTAAAAGGCATTTGGATTTGCTCCTAACGGGCTGCTTGAATCGCGCCAATAATCGAGCTGACCCCTCCAGACCTCTGCATGAAAAGGTCCCTGGGCAGGTCCCCTGAAGGGATTTCCATTATTCATTGCGGTAACATACAATTCTCTTTGGCCAATCCCCTGAAAAAAGACCGAAAGATCAAATCCTTTCCAGGCACCCCGTGCATTAAAGCTATACAGGTATCTTGGAGTTGAGTTTCCTATTACTTTCTTGTCGCCGTGATCGGTAGCAGTATTTTTGCCGATGGTGATTTTTTTATCCCCGTCAAGGTCCACGTACTTGGGATCACCCGGATTCCATGCGCCATAGATATATGACTGATCAACCCCCCATGCTGTGATATCCGCGGCGGACTGGTAAAGACCAGCCAGCTTAAAGCCCCATATTTCACCCAGCGTCTGCCCTTTGTAATAGGTAGTCAGGATCTTGGTTGGGTTGTTGTAGGCCGTTACTTTACTGGTGTTATCCGATAATGACCCTCCAAATTCATAATAAAATTCGCCTGCCTTACTTCTCCAGTTAAGCTCCAGTTCATAACCATGAGTAGACACTTCTCCCCCGTTTTGCAAGGGGACACTGGTTCCCAAAACAGCCGGGAGTGCAATTCCCGGTCCAACCAGGTTGGTTGTAAGTGCATTATACAAATCGAACGTTCCAGACAAGCGATTTTGCAGTAACTTGATATCAACACCGAAATCCATTGTGCTCACTTTTTCCCATGTCAGATTGACACTGGTCAGGTTGGGTGCCCCAACCGACCATAGCTGTTGTCCTGCAAATAATGAATTGCTCAGTGAAGTTGACATCGTCGGAATATATAAATAATTCGCGACATTCTGGTTTCCCAGGGAACCGTAGGAGGCCCTGATCTTGAAAAAATCGATCTGTTTTTTCAATGGGAAGAAATTCTCTTTTGAAACTACCCAACCTGCAGATGCTGAAGGAAAATACCCCCATCTTTTGCCCTGTTGAAATCGTGAAGAACCATCACTCCTTATGTTTACTTCAAGTAAATATTTATCATCGAAATTATAAGCCAGTCTTCCGAAAGCGCTCTGAGTAGCCCAGTGTCCGAGAGTATCCGCAACTGTTTTTGATCCAACCGCAGTACTTACAGAAGGAACGGCATTGGTCAGCAGATAGGAAGCAGTACTCGAAAGATCGAAATAGTTGAATGTTTCCTGTTGATAACCTGCTAACGCCGTTATATTATGCTTTCCAAAGCTGCGGGTATAATTGGAATAAATAGTGGGAGACAAGTATTCATTTGCATCCATTGTGGGACTATACAGGGTTCCCGACTGCGCCGGCGTAACCAGAATACTACCATTCGGCAGCGACTGGGGATACTGTCCTACAGTATAAGTACTTCTGTTGTCGTTTTGCTGGAGATTCAATTCAATATTCGTTACCCATCCTTTAACAGGCTCGAGTACGATCCTGGGTGAAATGACCACCTGCCTGTTAACAACATGTTGTCTCTGTGCCTTATTCACGTTGATCGTGGACTCCACTGTCCAAATATCTGTGCCCGGGTATTTTGCAGGCATTGTAGGCTTCAGTTTTTGCATCATATCATAAATACGTCCACGTCCAAGACCACTGTCCCATGGAAAATCCTGCGTATTATAATTGTATTTGAACAATGCGGTTATCTTCGCCCAGGAGGTAACCTGAGCATTTATTTTTACATCGAAATTGTACCGGTCAAATGATTCATTGCCATATCTCAGCAACCCTTGCTCATCATAATATCCGGCCGACAAATAATAATCGACCTTACCATTTGCACCTGAAACATTCAGATTGTGCTTCTGACGGAATGAAAAGTCCTTGAAAAGTATGGATCTCCAGTCAGTATTGGCAGCAGCGCCGAGCCCTTCGGACCCTATGTTCCAGCCAAGTCCGTTTGAAGTGCCTGTCATCTCGACTGCACTTCCGGGTTTAGCGATATTCTGCGCCAGCCGGCTAAGGGCATCCGCGGAGTACCAGGGATTCGAACCTGCATTCTTTGCTGCATCATTCATGGCCAGTGCAAAATCCATGGTACCTACAGGACGAGGCATATTCAATGGATTTGAGAGTGCCATGTTTGTTGTATAGGACACATGCACACCGGTTAAGTTATCCTTCCCGGATTTGGTTGTAATTAGAATTACCCCGTAGGCTGCACGAGCTCCATAAATGGCAGCTGATGAAGCATCCTTAAGAATTGAAATGGATTGAATATCATTGGGATCGATATCGTTCATCTGCATAGGGATATTATCCACCAGGATATAAGGGGCATTGCTCCCACCAAACGATTGTAATCCCCTAATACTCATCGACATACTCTCGCCTGGCTCGCCACCGGCATTGGAAGGTGCGATGATCAGGTTCGGGACAAGACCCTGTAATGCCTGCTGAACATTGGCCACCGGGCGATCCTGAATATCTTCTTTTCTCGCAATGGACACAGCACCTGTCAGGTTGATTTTCTTTTGCGTTCCATACCCAATTGCAACGACCTCATCAATTTTGTAGACATCCTCCTCCATTGTAACATTAATTGAGGTTTTCCCTGAAACGTTTATTTCCCGTGTTTTCATCCCAAGAAAGGAAAATACCAATGTACTGTTTGGAGGAACATTGGTTAACGAGAAGTTGCCATCTGTGCTTGTAAGCGTTCCGATCGTAGTTCCTTTAACCGATACAGTAGCTCCCGGTAACGGTTCTCCTGAAGAGTTAGTTAATTTTCCGGAAACTGATATTCCGGAGACGGAATTTTGCTGCATGAGGCTGGATATAGTCTCATTGGCATTTGCCTTGGCTACGATCGCAATATATTTGTCGAAAATCCGGTAAGTTAAATCAGAATTTAAAAGCATAGTATTCAGAATCTCATCAACAGTTTGATCATTAGCATCAATGCTATGCCTGACCTCCTGGCTGATTTCGTTGCTTTTGTAGAAAAAATGGAATTCCGAAATTTTTTCTATTTGGTTTAGGATGTTCTCTAAGGAGGAATCCTCCATTTTTAAGGATAGTTTAGTGTTCTGGGAATAGGTGCTTTTTGCAAAGGTTTGCATCATTCCGACAAACAGAAGTAATGTAATAACTCTCATAACTTTCCATAGTTTAGATAATCTCCACCATACAAGTGAAGTAGGATAAAAAGATTTCATATCTTTGTCGTATTAAGTTTTGGATAATTTTTTCGCTTTTCAAAATTTAAACAAAGTGCCTGATTGTTAAATTTCAGGTCTTGAGGGTTAGAAATAGTACCAATATTTCTGACCCTTTTTGTTTACAGCTCTTTATTCATAGGCAAATGTTTTAGGTGAATTAAATTTGGTTGATTGCTTCTGGTTTGCATTTGATATCCGATCCTGGAAATATAGGTTAGGATTTCCAGAATCTGGTCTATTGGCTTATTCTTTAAGATTGAACCTGAAAAGGCAATGTCTTTGATATCTTCGTGATCGAACACGATTTCAACATTGTACCATTTGTTAAGTTTCTTTGCAATTTCTCCCAACGATTCCTGCCGGAAAACTATCGTACCTGTTGTCCAGCTGGTATAAAAATCAACGTTCACCTTCTTCAGATTTAATTTATCAGAAGAATTAATGAATTCGGCATTCATATTCGGGAAAAGCTCGGCAATTGTATTGCCGTTTTTATTTTGTAAGTCTACTTTCCCGGCTACAAGAGTAATATCTGTTTTATCATTGTCGTTGTAGGCGGCAACATTAAAACGTGTGCCTGTCACATTTACATCCAGATAAGTGGTTTTAACAATAAAAGGATGTTTTTTATCGGACGTAACGTTAAAGAAAGCTTCACCATTTAGTTCAACAACTCTCGTTTTAGTGCTGAAACTTGAAGGGTATCGGAATTTTGTTCCGGAATTAAGCCATACTTTTGTGGAATCGCTCAAGGCCAACTCAACGCTTTGTCCTGGCGGGACAGTTACTTCGCACCAGGAAACATTCTTTTTAAGACTATTTTTTGATATCAAATATTGTGTTAAAGCCCCAAATGATAGAAGAACAAGAATAACTGCAGCATTTTTAAGATACTCAGTAATCTGCTTAAGCCTAAAATTCTTTCGTTTGAACCGTCGGAACTGCTGGTCAACATCTACCTGGGAATTTTCGTCAAGCATACCCGAAAGCGCCCAGCAATTTAAAATATCGTTGTAGATTTTGTGATTTTCGGAACTCATTTCGATCCAACTCAAAATCACCTTCATTTCCGACTCATCGGTAATCTTTCCCCGGATAAAATCAATAAGCTGCTCTTCCTTCATTTTATGCTATTTGTAATTTATAACCCCTTTGCCTGGTTTTACCCTGAGTTGCAATTGCAAATATTATTAATTGAACAGGAAAATCATCAAAGGCAGATAATCTTTAAGTGCAATGCGGAATATTTTAAGGGCGCTGGATACGTAGGTTTCCACTGTTTTCTGTGAAATTTGCATTTCAACCGCTATTTCTGAATATTTTTTATCCTCGAAACGACTCATTTCGAAAGCTATCCGACATCGCTGAGGTAAATTAGAGAGAGTATTCCGGATAATCTTCTCGATCTCATCAAATGTAATGGACGAAGTGTCAAGACTATTCAAGGCTTCAAAATTCAGGATCATCCGTTGTTCCCGCAAATTCTCAAGATGTCTCTTTTCAGTTTTTAAATTCCTGATATGCTTTAAACACTTATTTTTGGTAACAGTATAAAGCCATGCGTTAAGATTTGTATCATCGGCCAGTTTGGTTCTGTTGTCCCAGAGCGAAGAAAACACATCCTGGATAATATTAAAACAAGCCTCTTCATCCTGAAGGTATTGAAGAGAAAAATGGAAAATACGCCGGTAGTGTGATTTATAGATAGCCTCAAATGAAGAAATATCCCCATTTTTCAGCTTGACCAATAATAAACCAGAGTAAATATCCATATCGGCACTTTTTCTAAACAAATTTAAACATTTTTTAACAAGAAAAATTCATGAAACTCAGAATAGCTAATTTAGATTTTATTTAGCTTTCCGAAAGAGATCTTAAACAATAGAATACAGTATTGGAATGAACCCCACCTGCCACATTTTCAGAATACCTTGGGCAATCATATACTTTCGTATAACTATTCCAACGAGGCTTTAATCCTTTTCATAAAACTTTTCTCACAATCAAGACCTGCCATTACAATGAAATATCTCGGCATTTGAGAGAAAAATTCTGGATTTAAATGATTCATTAAGATTAGAAAATATTCGTATCATTTCTTTACAGAAAATGGGACACTCCAAAATAACCATCACCCTCCAAAAAAAGATATTGTTTTTGAATTTTAAAAACATAATAATAAACATGTTTTTATGGCTGTACTTTTTGCAAGCTTTGCACAAATGACCTAAATTTGTTCCATACATTATACGGTAATGAACGACCTATGGTAACAATGATAAGAAAATCCACTTGCCTCCTATTTCTGGCTGTTTCCGGAATCACACTTGGGCTATTTGCTCAGGAGCCTTCCCACTATAATTGGGGACCTTTCACTCGGGCAGATTCACTTCGTGGTTATTTATCTTCAGTTCGAACCTGCTACGACGTGACCTACTACCACCTGGACGTGACGGTAAACCCTGATTCAGGTTATATCCAGGGTTCCAATACCATCGCATTCAATGTCGATTCAAGTTTTGGCAAAATGCAAGTAGACTTGTTTGCCAATATGAATATCGACTCGATAAAATTCGAAGACGGGACCTTCCTGAAATATTCACGCGAGTTCGCGGCGGTAGTTATCTATATGCCGAAAATCTTAGAGAAGGGATCCAATCACCAAATAGTCTTTTATTACTCAGGTAAACCGCTAGTTGCGGTAAAACCGCCATGGGACGGCGGTTTTATCTGGAAGAAAGACAAGCAAGGCAACCCGTGGGTGATGGTAACATGCCAGGGGACCGGAGCGAGTGTATGGTGGCCGAATAAAGACCACCAGTCCGACGAACCCGACAGCATGCTGCTGAGTATTACTGTTCCGAAAGGTCTGGAGGATATTTCGAACGGAAGACTCCGAAGCAAAGTTGATCTTCCCGATGGAAAGACACAATACAATTGGTTCATAGGTTGTCCGATTAACAATTACAATGTAACCGTTAATGTCGGGAAGTATGCACATTTCAGCGATACATACAAGAACAGCGATGGAAGCAAGTTAACGCTCGATTACTATGTCATGCCCGAAAACCTCCGGAAAGCCAGGAAGCAATTCGCAGAGGTCAAGACGATGCTCGCATGCTATGAAAAATATTTCGGGAAGTATCCTTTCTACCAGGACGGCTACAAACTCATAGAGTCTTCACATAACGGCATGGAAAACCAGTCTGCAGTAGCTTACGGAAACCACTACCAGCTCGGTTATGAAGGAAGGGCGAGTTCTGCAGCGGGCTTGAAATTCGATTTCATCATTCTCCACGAAAGTGCTCACGAATGGTGGGGCAACAACGTAACCTCAAAGGATATCGCAGATATGTGGATACACGAAAGTTTCGGCGCGTACTCCGAGGCACTCTATGTCGAATACAATTGGGGGCACAAAGCGGCGCTGAAGTATATCAACGCGAAGAAACAAAATGTACGGAACAATGAGCCGATAATCGGTCCTTACAACGTCAACCATGAAGGCGCCAAAGACATGTACGACAAAGGGCAACTTGTTCTGAATACACTTCGTGATGTTATAGGCAACGACGAATTATGGTTCTCAATTTTGAAAGGGTTACAAGAGAAGTACGTTTACAAAACGGTCGATGCCGACGTCATTATCAATTATATAAATCAGAGGACCAAAACCGATCTCAATTACTTCTTCGAGCAATATCTAAGAAACCCAACGATTCCCCAGCTGACTGTCGAGATCACCAAAAAAGCTGACAGCACTGCCTTACGTTACATGTGGAAAGCAGATGTAAAAGATTTCAGGATGCCAATCAAGGTCACGACTTCGAAAGACCATTTTACTTTTATCTATCCGACAATGGAGTGGCAAACGATGAAGTTGAAGAACTTCGACCCCAAAGATTTTCGTGTCGATGAGGATGAATTTTACTGCACGGTTAAGATTAACAGGTATTACTTCGATCCGAAGAGTAGCTTGAAGCTGTATGACTAATTCTATTGATCAGCACGGTTTCAACTTACAACTGTTTCTTCGTTTCCAACCCACCACTTAGCTTTGAGTGGGAATTGGCAACCAAAAATACTTTGCGATTCACGAGAAAGAAGTTTTGGATGTTTATGACACTCAGCAGCTTTGATATTAAAAGATGAAAGTAGTATTTGGAAAAATAGTTTCTATAGCTTATACTTTTAATTAAAATAATATTCAAAGGTATGGAAAACAAAAATGTCGTTCGTGATTAGTGAAGAGGCAAAGGCCAACATCAACAAAGCCCTGGAGACCATTATTCAAAACCTGCCAGGACTGGTTAACCTCAAGGTGATTGAAAATGAAGAACTTTTTAAAGCAAAATGGGATGAGTATTTTAACCTTTAGTAAATCAGCCAATGCCGTTAATATTTGGTTTGATGATATACAAATGCATGTTTTTTTGGAAGATGGACGTGAACTAAGTATCCCGATTGACTGGTTTCCTTCTCTTAGGAATGCTACCCGTGAACAAAGGGACAATTGGAGGTTAATTGGAGATGGAGAAGGTTTACACTGGGAAGAGCTTGATGAAGATATTCTGATCGAAGGCTTGTTATAGATCATAAACCCGGAAGAAATCTTAAATAGAAGATTATTTCTTTCCGATAACTTAATTATTTTCTTTCCAGATTTTGAACATCATCAAATATGGTGGGTTTTCGGGCATCCGAGCCAATTGTTTTCACAAAGAAATTGTCAACGGTCAATCTATTTATGTGACGGGCATAAATCCCATAAGCCGGCAAAGTACCAACTAAAAAGAATTCCGGCCACCAGTCGCCCAAAACTTCAGGAGTATATTCTTTTACCGTCTTTGCTGCGTCTTCCTTTGTTCCTCCACCCGAAACGATAAACGGAACATTGCTGATCAGAATATCTTCGATCTTGTGGTCAGGAATCCTGTCACAAAAAAAGTGGCGTTTTTATTGAGTTTGCTGTTGTCGATAATCATATTCTGAAAAATAAAATTATGCATTGCTTTCATCGGGGCCAGCTCCATCGGGGAATCCACACAGGCCCGCTGCTGGCAGAAGGTCATAAAGACGGGCCGGGGAACATTTTCCATTACTAGGTTGGAGAAAATCATGTTTTTCATCTCACCCCCTTCGTTCATCTGGATTTTCAGGCCCGAATCGTCGATATTGCGAAAGGTGCAGTTGGTAACAGTGACCGAACTGAAATCACCCCGTGAAAGTAAACCAATCCTGATACCTCCCCATTTGGTAGAAAAGAGACAATTACTAATTACAATGTCGCGGCAAGGTTTATCGGGCCGGGATGTTTGTAAACAAATGCAATCGTCACTGTTATCGAAGCTACAATTGGATACCCGAACGTTGGTGCAGCCATCAAAATCGAGCCCGTCGCCGTTCCAGTTAACGCGACTTTGTATTTTGATTCCTGTTACAGTAATATCATCCCAATAAAGCCAGGCCGAAGTCCAGGCTGCCGGGTTGACAATGTTGATATCGGCTAAATGAATGTTGCTGCAATTCATGAACCGCATCAGCATTGGGCGTTCATCAACAAAAATTGAATCAGCACGATTCCCGTTTCCGTCAATGGTCCCATTCCCCTCAATGGCAATTGATTTGGCATCTTTTGCAAAAATGAAACAGCGGTTCAGGTGAGGTTCATTTTTGTACATGTTTTTATGTGTATCGGTCGAATAATCGCTGTAACGGTTACTCCCAGGCAATGCTGTACCGTTGTCAATGTGTAGCGTAACATTGTCTTTCAGATAGACAGTGCCAGACATGTATTTTCCGCCTCCGGTAAGCAGCACGGTGCCTCCACCTTCTTTAGTGCATAGATCAATTGCTTTTGGGATAGCGATGGTACTTATTGTTTTACCATCGTTAATTGCGCCAAAATCGACAACGCTGTAAACTTTTGCCGAAAGGTTTATTGTCAGAATGAATAGAATTCCAACAAGAAAAAAACGTTTAAAATCCATACTTAAAATATTTATTATTTATTGACTAACATGCTTAATCCCTTTCAGCGATCAATTCGGAAGGGTGTAAGATCCAAACCCGGCTTTTCTCCGGATATCAATTCACTAAGCAATTTCCCTGTGGCCGGAGCCAATGTTACACCCATCATGGAATGACCTGTACCTACCAATACATTATGAAAGAACGGAATATGGCCTATATAAGGCAATCCGTCGAAAGAGCATGGCCTGTGACCCTGCCAGATCTGTCCCTGAGCTATTTGCAGACCAGTTTCTGACGGATAAAACTTGCCAATGGACTGAATGATTTGACTAACGCGTGCCTGTATGATTTTCATTCCTTTGCTTCCAAGTTCCATTCCGCCTCCGAATTGAGTAATTTCACATCCCAGGGGAGTTACTGCAACACTGGCATCTGCCAACAATGCCGGATAATGAATCGGTTGAGCCGTTTTAACCTTAAAACTATATCCTTTCCCGGGTTGAACATAAAGATTTATTTTCAGTTGATTAAGTATCTCTTTACTCCAGAAACCGGCAGTAATAACCAATTGATCAAAGTCAAAAATCCCTTTCTCTGTTTCCAGGTTAATCGCCTTTTGTCTTGAAGTATTTATTTTTTTGACTGCACAATTTCGTATTAGAGTCACCCCAGATCGTTCAAGTGTATCAATCAGTGATTTCATTAGCATCGAAGGATCCAGGTGATCATCTGATTTGTAATGCACCCCTCCTGAAACATCAGGCTTTGCATCAAATTCCAATTGATGAACCTCAGCAGCTGATAATGTTGATACTTCCAATCCCGAATGACGTGCTATTTCCGCTTCTTCCATCAATTCGTCTCCGATCTTCGGGGATTGGTATAGCATCAGTAAACCCTTGTGCCAAAGCGGGAAGTCCAGTTGACCAGATTCTTTCACCTCTGCAAACAAATTTTTACTGAAAAGACTCAGCTCTTTTAATACAGGAATTGATTTTTTCACGTGCCTGGCCGATGCAGCTCTGGCGAACCGAAGATACCATCGTATCAAGTCAAGATCCGGCGATAAGTGAACAGAAACCGGCGAAACCGGATTAAAAAGGGTTTGTAGACCCTTGCGTAACATTCCAGGTGAAGCAAGGGGTATGATGTGGCTGGGGACAATCAGTCCTGCATTCCCAAATGAGCAGCTGTCAGTAAGATCGCCACGATCAATTACTGTTATATCGGCTCCTTTTTTTCGGATGTACCAGGCGGTAAACAATCCAACTACGCCTCCGCCTACAATCACAATTTTGCTCATCTTTCTTGAAATAGGTCTGATTTACAAATGTATGGAAACTCTAACTTTCACAAAAATTAGATAACCTGAAATCCATAGGCATAGGGATCATCCTCGTCATCAATAATGATGTTGTTGAACCCTGTAATCTTTGCCCAGCCTTCAATGCCCGGGATGATAGCTTCAAAATCACCAACTATCGTAAGGTCTTCAACTGTTCCTATAAACTGACTTCCGATTATACTCTCATGCAGAAAACGATCTCCTTTGTTAAGTTTTCCCCTGGCTGCCAGCTGCGCCATTCTGGCAGAAGTCCCGGTTCCGCAGGGTGAGCGGTCGATGGCTTTATCTCCGTAAAAAACTGCGTTTCGGCCGTCTGCTTGCGGAGACAGGGTTGCTCCGGTCCATTCAATATGAGTTACACCATTGATTTCCGGATTCCGGGGATGAATAAAAGTATATTTCTCATTGATCAATTTACGTATTGGTCGGCTCATTGTGATCAGTTCTTCACCTGAAAAATTCTCCAATCCTTTGAAATTTTCCTGAGGATCAATGATAGCATAGAAATTTCCGCCATAGGCTACATCAAAAAATATTCTGCCCAAATGAGGAGACATAATTTCAAGATCTTTCCCGGCAAGAAACGATGGAACATTGATTAGTTTAACTGAACTCACTTTTCCCCCGATCATAAGATAGTTCACTTTAATTAATCCTGCAGGAGTTTCAATCAGCAGCTCGCCCGGATTCTTAGGTGTAATCAGCCCTTTTTCGACGGCAACGGTTACGGTGCCAATTGTACCGTGGCCGCACATCGGGAGACATCCGCTGGTTTCAATGAACAAAATTCCCATATCGTTGGCAGGATCAATCGGAGGAAAGATGATGCTGCCCGACATCAGGTCGTGCCCGCGGGGTTCAAACATTAATCCTCTTCTTATCCAGTCATATTTTTTCATAAAGTGGAGACGGCGCTCAAACATATTCTTTCCTTCGAGCACCGGGCCTCCATCAGTGATTACACGTACTGGGTTTCCACAGGTGTGAGCATCAATGCAACAAAATGTCGTTGAAGCCATGATCCTATTCTTTAATCTGATCTTTTGTTAACCCACCATCAATCCGTCGCCAAATGCATAATGGATTGGCATTTTTTAACTCATCGGGTAAATAATCTTCCGGGGCATTCTGAAAAGCAACAGGTCTTAAAAAACGTTTGATGGCATCCGCGCCGACGGAGGTAAAGCGCCCATCGGTTGAAGCAGGGAATGGTCCCCCATGCTGCATTGAATAACACACCTCAACTCCGGTAGGCATCCCATTAAAAATCAAACGGCCAACTATTTCCTGCATAGATTCTATTTGCATTCTGAATGCCGTAAAATCAGCAGAAGTTCCCATAACGGAAGCTGTTAATTGTCCACCGAAAGATTTTATTACCTTTTGCATTTCAGACTTGTCGATGCATTCAATCAGCAATGAAAAGGGGCCAAAGATCTCCTCTGCCAAACCCGGATTGGCAATGAAGTCTTCCCCGGGCACCAATGCGACAACAGGTCTCCCGCGCAATCCCTCAGGCTCCTTTACCGATTCAGCTAATTTATCAACCCTGGAATCATCAAAAAAGGCTTTAGTTTTCCGTTCGAAATTGTTGCTGATGTTGGTATGCAGCATGGGTTCCGGCAGAAGTTTCCGGATCTGAACTGCAAGTTCTTCTTTAAATACATCTGTTTCAGGAGTTTTCAACGCTATCAGCACACCGGGGTTGGTGCAAAATTGTCCGGCTCCGAGATTAATGGATCCAGCGATGGTGCTTGCGAGAGTTGCAGGGTTTTCGGCAATTTTCTCTGGAAGCAGCAAAACCGGGTTTACACTTCCCATTTCAGCAAACACAGGAATCGGTATCTGTCGTTTTTGAGCCAGGTTGTACAGATTTTTTCCTCCTGCAAATGAGCCTGTGAAGGCCACCGATTTTACTTCCGGATGCAGAACCAGCCCTTGTCCTATAGAAAAATCGGAAGCATTGAGTGACGAAAATATACCGTCCGGCATACCGGTTTTTCGGGCTGCCTGATTGATAGCTCCGGAAACCAACTCGTTGGTTCCTGCATGATAGGGATGTACTTTTACTATAACCGGATTGCCTGCAGCCATGGCAGAGGCGGTATCGCCTCCCGCTGTTGAAAAGGCCAAAGGAAAATTACTTGCAGTAAAAACTACAACAGGTCCAACAGGTTGCAGCATTTTTCGGATGTCGGGACGAGCCAATGGTTTGCGGTCAGGCTGAGCCGGTTCAATTGATGCATCTACCCATGATCCGTCTTCGAGAACAGATGCAAACAAGCGTAACTGATTTATAGTACGAGCTTTCTCTCCCAGAATACGTGCTTCCGGTAATCCCGACTCAGCACAGGCTCTTTCAATCAAACTGCTTCCCAGTAGCTCAATTTCGTCAGCAATAGCTCTGATAAATGCAGCACGTTCTTTTCCGCTCTTTGTTTTATAGTGTTCATACGCAGAAACGGCCTTTGATATAGCCATTTCCATCTCTTCCAATGTCGCCTGTACAAAAATTCCGGGCAGTTCCTGAAGGTTTACAGGGCTGAAGGTCTGGAAGGTGATGGAACTTTCAGCTGACAGGTCAAATCCGATATAATTCTTTCCGTGTATCATAACCCTTTCGTTACAGATTCAAATAATCGGGTAGTTCAGGACGGGTTGCCAAAGCCGTATTGAGAATATCCAGCACAAGTTCACGCTCAGGCCCTACCAGAGGAAGACGGGGAGCACGCACCCGTTCATTGCCCAGACCAGTTAGCGTTTCGGCAAGTTTAATATTCTGTACAAGTTTAGTTGATACATCCAATTCGAGTACCGGAAGAAACCAGCGATAAATTTCAAGGGCTTCATTATATTTTCCGGCTTTAATTAAACGATAAATTGCGACCGTTTCACGAGGGAATGCGCAAACCAATCCTGCGACCCATCCATCCGCACCCATCACCAAACTTTCCATTCCCAAAGTATCAACGCCGGTAAGCACAGCAAACCGGTTGCCAAAGGCATTTTTCATGCGGGTTATGTTAGAAATGTCGCGCGTGGATTCTTTCACTGCCTGAATAGTGGGAAGATCCTCCAGTTGCCTGAACATATCGGGAGAAATCCAGATTTTGTAATCGACAGGATTATTGTACAAAATGATTGGCAATATAGTCGCCTGGGCAACTGTACGCAAAAAAGTTACTGTCTCACGACTATCTGAAGCATAACGCATTGGCGGTAAAAGCATAAGCCCGTCGGCGCCGCCATCACGGGCACGCAGAGCAGAGTCAACCGCTGCTTTTGTCGATTGCTCCGCGACATTCATGAGAACCGGGACCTTTGAGCTAAAGGTTTCTACTGTGTGGTATAGCAATTCATCCTTTTCGGCCTGAAGGAGGGTACCGGCTTCGCCAAGGGTTCCACATAAAATAATCCCATTAACTCCGGCATTAATCTGAGCATTAATGTTTAGATCAAAAGTATTAAAGTCCAGCTGATCGTCGGCGGCAAATTTGGTAGTAACTGCAGGAAAAACTCCTTTCCATTCAAATTTCATTGTTTTATGATTTTAAAAGTATACACTATTTAATTTTCGATATATGTTAATTTCCTGGCTCTAAAATCTTGTAAATATCAATTTAGTCCAAGGCAATGCAATCAATATAACCAACGAAAAGGAAAGGTAATTGTTTAATTTATCTGGCAATTGCTTTTTTTGATTCGCTAATAAATTCCATATTCCTGAAGAGTTTCCCACCATACCATAATATTTTCGGGAGGGACTCCCTGTTGAATCACATGGATTGGGGCAAAAATAAACCCGCCGCCCGGAGCCAGGTCATCAATTCTTCTTTTTGTTTCATCCTTTACCTGCCGGGGTGTTCCGTATGGCATAACGATTTGATTATCGCAGCTACTGCCCCAAATGGTTAAGTCATTGCCAAATTCCTTCTTGAATTTTTTGGTATCCATTCCTACGCAATTGACCTGAAAAGGATTCACTATATCTACGCCAGCTTCAATCAGTAGCGGAAATGTCTCCATAACTGCACCATCATTGTGAAAAAAGATATAGATCTCATTGGATCCAATGCATCGGGCCACGGGTATTTTTCTACATCAGCTATTGTTTCAGCAGATGCCAGCGGACTGAGGAAGAGATCGTAATAATGGCCTCCGGTTATTGGCATGCGCCAACCCATACCCCATTCGTCAATTAGATGATCGTACCCGCTTTCAATACCTGGCTCTTCACAAAGACCTTTTTGTATCGGGGATGAAGGTGGAACACCTTTTATGTCAATTTTCAGTCTGTCTATCAGATCATCCCCGATATGGGCAATCTGGGTGATTTTATCGCGAATAGTGACAGTTTCAGTTAGTCCAAGATATTTTCGAAGAGAGAGCAAAGCATTTTTGTTTATCCCCGTAACCGCAGCACTTCCCAGATCAAAGGGGATTCTGTCTTCTTCCCGGTGTTCAAGTGCGGCTTTGACCCTCTCATAACTTGTAAATGCTTTCATAAACCTTGGTATAAGCTAAGTCAAACTGTCTTCACCCGAGAATTTATCTAATCTTATCGGAGTCAACCCTATTTATTGAAAAAGATCTGTCAGATGTGCTGATAAGCCTGCCTGACAAGTTCAATCATCTCTTCCGGAGTTGCTACCCTCGGATTTCCCTTGTAATCAGGCAATACCATGCATTGTGTTGCCAATGCCCCAATTTCAGATTCAGGCATATTTACGTCTTTAAGTGTTTTATATAATTCTATTTCTTTCAAAAATTGAATTATTTCACTTGTACTCTTCGAAGCTGCTTCTATATCAGAGGCAGAATCTAATTCCGGATTTAAGGCTCTGGCCAGTTTTGAAAATTGAGGGATGGCAGCTTCCCATGTAAATTCAACACAGGCAGGGTAAACGATTGCCAGTGATTCGCCGTGTGCCACATGAGGATACATTCCACCGATGGCCATCCCCATTCCGTGAGGAAGGGTAACACCAGCATTTGCAATGCATAAGCCAGCCAATAAATCAGCATAGGCCATCCTTTCCCTGGCTTCCAGATTGGTTAAATCGTTAAGTAATCCGGGAAGATATTCGACTACAATAGAAATTGCTTCCCATGCGAGCAAATCGACATATGCGCCAGTTCCGGGATTTATCGTGCTTTCAAAAGCATGACAAAGTACATCAAACCCGGTGGTTGCAGTTACAAATTTTGGAACTGAGATCATTAGATCAGGGTCCACAATGCAAACCTGAGGGTATAAAATATTATTGTACAGAGCTGACTTATCGCGAACTGCCGGATTGGTGATAACAGCCACCTGAGTCACCTGGGAGCCTGTTCCGGATGTTGTTGATACGGCAATCACAGGAATTAATTTTGACCTATCAGGTTGCGGTGTTTTATAGAATAAATAATCCCAGCTGGTTCCATCGTGGGTAGCTTCGACCGAAATTGCTTTTGCAGCATCCATGCTTGAACCGCCTCCAAGACCAATAATCACTTCAGCTCCAAAATCGCGTGCCATTTTTGCCCCATTGGAGATTGTCCCTACAGTTGGATTAGGAATTACACCATCGAAATGTGCAACTTCAATTCCTTTATCTGTAAGTATTTTGATTACCTTGTCATATTGAAGCTGGAGGGCTGGAATAGCCGCAGGGGTAGTTACAAGCAATACTTTATTTCCGTAATCTGAGACGACTTCAGCTAATTCATTGATACGGCCTTTGCCAAAGCGGATCTTTGTTGACTGATGATAATTGAATGTTCTCATAAGATTAATTTTTTTGAAATATTATAGTTAATTTTTGGCGTTACAAATAATTCCCCAATCACAGCAGTGGCAGGTATTATTTTTATTTCCGGATATTTACAGATCAATCATTACTTTCATACTCTGGTCTCCTTGATTATCAATATATTGGTAAGCGTCGAGGTATTGGCTAAACGGAAAACTGCCGGTGAGAAGGGGTTCTGTTATAATTTTACCAGATGCAATCATTTCAACTGCCGCCTCATAATCCTCTTGACGGTACATCATAGAACCAAAAACATTCAGTTCGTGTTCCCCTAAATAGAACATATTAACCACAGGGTTTTGCGAATAAACTCCAAGAATGATCACTTGTCCTCCTTTTTCAACAAACTGCATGAGCACATCGAGTGATGACTGGACACCAGCAGCTTCAAAACCTACCTGAAAACCTTCATCGCCGAAGAAAGATTGGATTCCTTCTTCAAAAGAGAGGTTTTTAACATTCAAAGTTCCTTTAATACCACATTCGTTGGCAATGTTTAATCGGTAATCACTGATGTCGGTAATGAGAACTTTTGCTGCTCCTCTGGCTAAAGCAAACTGCGCAACCAGGTTTCCGATGGTTCCTGCACCTGAAACGACGACATTTTTACCTTTCAGACCAGTGGCCCGGTTTGTGGAATGAGCTCCCACAGCCGCTGGTTCAATCATCGCACCTTGTTCAAGAGACATGCTTTCCGGAAATGGAACAATCCTGTCTTCAGGTACAACAAACAGATCCTGGGCAACCCCCGGTGCCTGAAAACCCTGCACTTTCAATTTTTGGCAGGCATTATACTGACCTCTTTTACAGGGTCCACATTCACCACAAACCAATTGTGGTCTGGCAGTCGCTTTCATACCAGGCTTGACTTTCGTAACGTTTTTGCCAATAGCCTCCACGATTGCAGAATATTCGTGTCCTTGTATAACAGGATAGGGGGTTGCCGGATGCTTGCCATGAAACACATGGATATCAGATCCGCAAACACCAATTTTTCTAATTCTCAATAAGATCTCATTATCTTTTAACTGTTCCGGTTCCGGTATATCATGGTGCTCAATTACACCGGGAGAAATCATAATTGCCTGCCTCATAACGATATATATAAAATAATGATATTAAAAAATTCTTGGCTAAAATTGAATCACCTGAATGAATGTTATCTAAGCAAACAATGCATACAGAATTATCATCGTTACCAAAAGCAATCCGGCAAGTAATCTTGCATCGCCCAACCCTTTAAATTTACCCTCGGTAATTACAGCAAGGGGGCTTTCCCAGGTACATTCGGCAATTGCTGTCGGATCGGGCTTTGGAGTAAGATAGCTAACTGAATAATAAATGACGCAACAGATACAGAATAGCCACCATGCCTGCATCATAAAGGGAATTCCAAGACCTTCGGTGATGTACATATAGCCGCTGACCGGAACAAAGTCGAGGCAAAACGAAATTACTCCAAGTAAAAACCCAACACTAAGCGTTATAATTGAGGCTTCTTTTGTCCCCCGCTTACTGAATACCCCCAATAAAAATACGGTGGTGATAGGCGGGGCCATGGCAGCCGCTATTTTATTGATTGCTTCAAAAATACTGGTAAATTTTCCCCCCTGGGTTGACCATAACATGGCAATAATCATAATGACTACAGCAGCGATACGACCGATCATCACCTGTCCTTTATCGGTTGTGGAGGGCCTTAATCTTTTTACAATATCAACTGATACCAGGGTGGCTGAACTATTCAGTGCTGCTGCAAGCACACTCATTAATGCTGCAAGCAATGCAGCGGCAACGATACCTTTTAAACCTACGGGCAACAATTCTTTGATCAAAACAGGAAAAGTCTGGTTAGCATCTGTTCCGATAATGTCTTTAAATAATACATAAGCAATGACGCCGGGAAGAACTAAAACAAATACAGGAAGTATTTTCAATACACCGGCAAATAAGGAGCCTTTCTGGGCATCATCCACCGAACGGGCACTTAATACGCGCTGAACATGAGTCTGGTCAGTACACCAATACCAGATACCCATCACCGGATAACCTAAAAGGACCGCATACCAGGTTAATCCTGTACTTGAGGCGGTCTGGCTCAGCGTTTTTAACGAACTTGTCGTATGAAGCATACTCAGTTGGCCCTCTTTGGCAGCAGCTTTAAATGCCGCATAGGTCGTAATTCCATGTTCCGGGAGGGCAAGGATGCCAAAAACAGTAACCAGAATGGCTCCGGCAATCAGGATGATCGTTTGTACCGACTCGGTGACCATGACCGCCTTTAGTCCGCCAATAACTGTGTAAACGGTTGTTACAATGGATATGAATATGATTGAATGAATAACACTAATACCAAAGAATGATTCAAATACCACTGCTCCGGCGTAAAGACTCATCCCCATATGAATGAACAAAGCAGCGAGAATTCCCATAAAAGCAAGGAATGTACGGGAATCTGGCCCATATCGTTTCTCAAGGAATTCAGGCAACGTGGCAATTTTGGTTTTAAGATAAAACGGCGCAAAAATCAATCCAAGAAGTATCAGGGTAAAAACGGCCATCCATTCAAAATTACCCCACACCAGACCATCGTTATATCCCGATGCAGCCAGGCCAACCATGTGAATCGTGGAGATATTCGATGCAAAGAGTGCGGCTCCCACGATCAGCCATTTCAAGCCACGTCCTGCCAAAAAATAATTGTCGCTTGTCATTTTACTTTTCCTGACCGACCACAATCCGATAAAAAGAATGCCGATAATGTATACAATAATAATGACCAGATCGATGTTGTCAATTTTGATGTTTGTCATAATTCGCTTCTTGTTGCTAGTTACTTGTTACTGGTTTGTTGCTATTGAATATTGTGTTCAATGGTCAATTGTTTCATCGTTTGAAGTACTGGAAGACCTCCGAATTTGGCTTCCTTCCTGATACATTTGGACTTTTGGAAGTTCTGCCAATTTCATTTTATGATTGGCAATATTGACTTCCCTTGCCCTTTCACATATTTCAAGCTTTTTGTAACTCATTTTTTTCTTTTTATTTTTAACCAGTAACCAGTAACTATTTTTCGCTATACCATCGGTTACCTGCCCCTGAAACGAGGATCACATTGCCATAAGCTGTGAAATCACCTGTACGAATGATTGCTTTGACGTTTTTACTCATCTCTTTCATAATTGAATGGTCAACAGTCTCGACCAGAACACCATTTCCAAATGACCGGGAAATATTTTCAAACAAAGAGGGACTCGTTTTCAGGGTTTGATTGGCCAACACCATTTTTTCAACTGAGAAATTCTTTCTCAGCATAGCAAGCACTTCAAGTACCATTGGTTTATTTTCTTCCAGAGAGAGGTCAATAACCTCTACTCCAAGGGGAATTGCAAATCCGGCATCAGTTACCATCAAAAGGTCTCCATGACCTTGTTTCGAAATGGCAGTAGCTATTTCTCTGTTTATTACTCCGGTTTCTGTCATTTAGATAATATTAAAAGTTACATTACAATGTTTTAACTAGTATGCCTCATAAACCAGTTTTGCGGCAAACAAATCGAAAATAGCACTTCCAACTGTTTTAAATAATCTTGTTGGATTTTCAGAGGGAACAATATCTCCAAGTAGTAAAGTGCCTATATGATAAATTTTGTCTTCAGATATCCAGTTATTTTTTACTGGTGTGATTAAATCTCCACTCTCTTTTTTCCCATCGAGTGCATCAACGAATATCTGATCAAGCTGTCTGAAGAACTGTTCAGGGAATTCCCTGCAATCGGGTTTATAAGATCCTATTGCAAAGAATGATTTGCCTGTAAAAAGCTCTTTTGAATCGGAGAAAACCGGATAATGAGAGTTAGTGGCCGAAATTATGATTTCCGAATTGATAACGACTTCATTCGATTCACGAGCCTGATATATTTTAATTTTTGGATATTTACAATTAAAAAGCTTTGCGAAAAGGCTAAGATTATCTTTATTCAGATCGTAAGCCCAGATCTCATGGATTTCGCGTACTTCGCATGCAAATAAAGCCTGGTATATCCCCTGTGTACCTGTTCCAATTATCCCAAGGGAATGACTACTTACCGGTGCAAGATTTTTAATTCCTGCTGCGGTGATTGCCGCGGTACGCATTGCAGTTATAGCACTACCGTCCATTAGAGCCAGTGGTTCGCCGGTTTTGGTATCATTTAAAACTACGGTCCCATAGATAGACGGACGGCCCAATTTCTGATTTCCAGGACAAAATGACACAAGTTTTGTCACCCAGTATTCATCAGTTATGCAGGGCATTAACAGAAAAGTATCCTCACCATAATCTAAATGCATTCTCTTTGGCATAACGCACTTGCCTGATGCACTAGTTTTCATCGCAATTTCCATCGCCTCCACCCACCGCGACATCGTTGCAATTTCTTCTACTTCTTTGTTGTCAAAAAATTTCATATTGAAATTTTAATTCGTCTTATTTCCATTAATCCTAATGACACATTTTTAATTTCTCATGTAGTTTTAAGGCTGTAGGGGTCCTGGCTAATCCGCCACATCCTGTACAGCATAACGAAGAAGGCAATGAATCTCCGACAGATTTCATGGCATCTATCACCTCATCGAGGGGAATAAGCGGATCAAAGCCTGAAAGTCTCATATTAGATGAACTCAGTGCATTCATAGCTCCGAGAATATTTTTCCCGAGACACGGAGCCTCAACGCGGTCGGCTACCGGATCACAAACTAATCCAAGGAGATTCTGAAGGGCCATTGATGCGGCATCAACTGCCTCTCTGGCAGTTCCTCCCATAAATTGGACCAATCCGGCGGCCGCCATAGCGGAGCCTGCACCGCACTCGACCTGGCATCCACCCTCCTCGGCGGCAAAAGTGTATTTGTCGGCAATAAATACACCTATCAAACCCGCAGCCAGAAATGCTCTTGTTATGAGTTCAATATCATCGGTAAATCCTTCAGCAATTCCAAAAATTGCACCTCCAAGCAGACCCGCCGAACCGGCTGTCGGGGCTGCGACAATAATCCCCATCGAACTTTTGGTTTCCATAAGTGCTGACACATATGCAATGATTGTATTGACCGGATTTTTAAATATTCTTTCCTTCCTTTCCGCTTCCAATATCAGGTGAGATTGATGCCCAAGAATCCTGTCGCTGTAAATTGTACCAGCCAACCCTTCATGAATGGCATTTTTAGTGAGTAGGACGATATCACGCATCAGTGAAATCACTTTCTGAGAATTAATTCCGGCTCTTGTGCTTTCATACATGATAGCCAATTCAGCCAAATCACAACCATTCTGATCGGCCAACATTATCATCTCACTGATCGAGGAAAAAGGAAGTTCTTCTTTAACACCTGAAAGAATAGGCAATACCGGATTAGTCTGCCGGATCCAGGTTAAATTTTGGGGATCACCTGTTAAATGATTAACCTGCTCCAATAAAGATTCTCTTGATTTGATATTTATCAGAAAGTTTGACTCTCCCTGCGTGCAGAGTTCGATTTCGGAATGGCTGATTTCACTCTTTAACTGCAACAGATGCTTTTGAATTTCCTCCAATGATATGGAATTATAACAGATCAGGGTTTCAAAATAATCCCCCCTGAGTGAAACTTCAAATTCGTTAATCCTGTTCAATTCGAACATTCCACCCCCGGTTGATATGGCGATGAACCGGAATTGTTCCTGTTTAGCATTCTCAACCTGGATTTTATAGGTATTTGGATGGGAAGCCTTAAAGTCGGTGATCACAAATTGTATATTCAGTCCGCTTTCTTTTGCCAGTTCCCTATATCTGACAACAGCAGGATCGAGAATGCTCACTCCGAGCAAACCACAAATCAAACCCATTGCAGAACCCTGTCCTTCATAGGTTGTTGCCAGCGATCCTTTCCTGTCAAATTCAACCAATACCTTGCCATTTTCGGGCGGGCAGATATCCCTGATAAGCGCTCCGATACGATGTGATGCAGCAGTATGAGAGCTTGATGGCCCTCTCATCACCGGACCGATCACATCATTAAATATACTTGGTTTCATATCTTGTTACATTAAATTTTTTCCGGTACTATTTATCTGCCACCTGGTGGTAAGTTTGATTTCCAGAATTTTTCCATGGTTTCCCTGAGGTGAAGGGAGGTATTTGCCCGCTCATTGATGCTATGCGAACGCATCGGATAGGACATCATACTGAACATTTTATTGTTTTTAATCAGTTCGTTGGTAAGCATTTCAAAACTCTGATAGTGGACATTGTCATCGCCGGTTCCATGGATGATCATCAGATTACCCCTGAGGTTTTTTGCGAAATTAATCGGTGAACCGTCGCGGTAACCATCCCTATTTTCGTCTAATAAACCCATATATCGCTCCTGATATATATTATCATATAGTCGCTGGTCTGAAACGAATGAAACAGCCAGACCAGTATTGTAAATATCAGGATAACGGAAAAGACAGTTCAAAGTCATCTGGCCGCCACCACTCCATCCCCAGATTCCGACTCTTGCCGGATCAATGAAGCTGAACATTGAGGCGATTTTACGAGCGGCATTAGACTGATCGGCTGAGGCAAGTATTCCGATCTGCCGGTAAATACACTTTCGAAATTCAGCTCCCCTGGGCACTTTTGTTCCCCTGTTATCCACACTTATCACAATATAACCCTGCTGGGCCATATACTGATGCCAGAGATCACCACCACCCCAGGAATCCTGAACCGTTGAACTGGCAGGTTCACCGTAAACATAATATATAACAGGGTATTTCTTCGATGCGTCAAACCCGGCAGGTTTTATCATCCAGGCATCAAGTATTACCCCGCCAATATCCACTTTGAAAAACTCTTTGGGGTTTAATCCGAGCTGATCGTATTTTTGTTTAACTACTGCATTATCTTCAAAAAGCCTTAACTCCTTATGGGCAGGGAGACTTACAAGGGAAATTCTTGAGGGGGTCACGGCATTATTGAAAGTATGAATCGCCCACCTGGCATCACCGGAGATCTGATAAGAATTGTGCCCAGTCAAAGAGGCAGGGGTCACACGCTCAGCAGCTCCTTTTCCATCGATGCGGCTTCTGTAGAGGTAGCGCTGGGTGAAATTATCGGGTGAGGCAATATAATAAACATATCCTCCTTTACCATCAATACAATTTATACTTTCGATATCAAAGTTTTCTTTTGTTATTGCATTAACTTTTTTACCATCTCTGGAAACCAGGTATAAACGGAGCCAGCCATCTTTTTCGCTGGTCCATGTAAAATACTTCTCCTGATCGAGCCATTGAGTATTATCATGAATATCAAGAAATGTTTTATCTGTATCGGTCAGGATATTGGTAAGAGACATATCAGCTGTGTTGCCAATCCATACCATGTTTGTATTTTGACGGCGGTTGAGTTGCTGTATCATAACGTCTTCCGAATTTGGAATAAAATTCATCCGTGCCAGATAGTGATTACCCGGATCACCAGGGATATCGAACCATTTGGTTTCACCACCTTCTGCCGGGATAACCCCAATTTTAACTGCAGAGTTGGTCGTTCCCACTTTAGGGTACGGGAACGGAATGATCCTGGGATAAACAGAATCAACATTATTGATCATATAGAAAGTTCCAATCCCTTTAGTATCA
Source organism: uncultured Bacteroidia bacterium (assembly GCA_903850335.1). GTDB lineage: Bacteria > Bacteroidota > Bacteroidia > Bacteroidales > Prolixibacteraceae > JAAFHB01. The sequence continues at coordinate 40,749 of CAINLJ010000265.1, forward strand.
GATTGCCAGTAAGCAATTTTTTTGCCGTCAGGGCTCCATCTGAATCCGTCCCTGCAATCGAGCTCCTCCTCATAAACCCAGTCAAACGTACCATTAACAATGTTCCCTCCTCCATCTGAGGTGATCTGAGTAACCTTAGCTGTGGTTAAATCCTCGACAAAAATATTAAGTTGGCTCACAAAGGCAACGCGCGTTCCATCGGGAGAGAATTTGGCAAACATCATCGTGGCTGGTGATACCGATTTACCAAGTTGTCTCAGTTTACTTGATTGAAGATCAAGCAACCAATAGTCACCCCTGGTTTTATATCTCCATACTTTTCGCGTATTTGTAAAAATCAGCAGTTTACTATTATCAGGTGACCATACATAAGCAGATACATCAAGAGGTTGAGTTTGTCCCTCTGGCACAAACGATTTCGCCGGGCAAACGACTGTTCGGTTTCCAGTTGCTGCATCATACTTTACAATATCTTTTCCATTTAACTCATGGTTGGGTTCAAATGTGAGGTAGCCTTTATAATCCTTGCTCCATTGAATCGGTCCAAAGTCATTTTCATGGTATTTACTATTCTTGAAAATATCCTCCAATGTCAGTAAATTAAGGTTCTTTTGTGCAGAGGCAGTAAAACCTATTCCTAAAGTAAGAAACAAAAGGGTATAAATTATTGACAATTCGGATCTCATTGAATTTGATATTA
>CAINLJ010000266.1 GCA_903850335.1 uncultured Bacteroidia bacterium
CCACCATATGTTTGGCCGTTTGCAAGTGGATAGGTACCGGCATCATGAGCTGCAAAGGGCTTTGTCCATTTCCCGCTTTCTGAGAAATAAAATATAGGTGTTAACATACCTTTTAATAATTCAGGATTGTACAGGAGGAAGAGCGGTGCAGACGGATACGTGACGTCAACAGTGCCGATTGAACCATTGCTGAAGTTTTCTTTTGAAAAAAACAGTGTATTTCCTTCTTTATCCTTTATGAGTTTATGGGCTGCAACAGACTGACGGAAAGCGAGTGCACATAAGCCTGCATAGTTTTCACCGCCCGCTTTAACAGCATCCTGCCAAAGTTGGTTGTCAAATCCGGTACATTTTTCACGTAACTGATCATATTCTTTATTTGCTGCCCGGAGTGCATCATCCATGGTAACTTTACCGTCTTTTTTCCACCACGCCATCCGGTTATCTCCGAAGTACTGGATGGAATACAAATCATCATAACCAAGCATGATATTCCCAGAAGTGCCCTTGGTGTCAACATTGCCAAGTTGTTGCGAGCAGGCCATAACAGGCATAAATTCAGTTGGATTGGCTGATTTTATTGTTTCGGAAGAGTTTTTGAGCAAACCATTTTGAGTAAAGTATCTCTTAACCTCATTATAATCCCCCATCGCATAGCTCATCTCCGGAATTGATTTTCCGCACAGATAAAAGTAACCCCAATCAATACGAAGGTCATCCCCTTTTTTTGCCAGAATTGCCTGTTGAGTTGTACCAGTCTTGAAATAGGTTAACCCCTCAGTCTTTCCGGATTCCACTTTCACTTCCTGCGTATTATTATCAACAGCCCACTCAGGAGTCGCTTCAAAATATATTTGAACATCGTGAGGCTTGCCGTCAGTGGCCTTTGTTTCGTAAGTGATATAATTTACCGGTCTGGACAGAATATCCGGATCTTTTGGCAAAAGCGGTGAAAGGAAGGTCAGTTTTAGATCAACCGGTCCGCATGAGAAATCGTAATATGTCTGTGTTGCAGACAAGCTAACAGAATTTTGGCTGGCTGTTTTACCGAATACTGCAGGGATCTCACTATCACTGTAAATTCCGAAATCAACATACGCTCCACCAACACGATTCACGCAATGGGCAGCCAGTACATTTTTCCCTTTTTGATTCAGGAGTTTTCGCTGCTCACCTTCAAGTGGAAGAACTACATTGTTTTTATAGTCATATCCTGTATCAGCAAGTATGTGACCATTAAGATAAAGTTCAAAATTTTCGTCATGGGAATAGATTATGTACAGCGGTAATTCAGATAAATCAGTATTTAGTTCAAATTCACGTCGGATCCAGATATCCCCGGTTGCCCAAAGTGTTTTCATGACTGGCATTCCTTTGGATCCAAAAGCCCCTTTTCCCGTTAACCATTTTGAAGAGTTGAATCCAGGTTTCTCCCACCCCTCCGCAGGTTTCTTTATCGTGTAATGACCATCCCACGGACCTTGATCAGCCATAGGCAGAATTGGCTTTCGCGGGATCTCTTCTTTACCAAGAAAACGGTAAACCATCCCATCAACGCGAAGGGCACCGATCAACCCAAAACGTTTACCGGTCCAGTGACGCACGGCATCATCATAAAGATTATTGGCACATGACCAGGCACTCGTATAGGGATCAATTGTTATCAATGGATAAGCCGGGGCCCGGAGACTTTTTGTGACAAGGGCAGTTTGCGTAGGTTTTGTTTCAGAACAAGCGGACAAAAAATTTAATATTACAAGAGTAATAACGGTTAAGATATTAAAAATCAAAACTTTCCGCATAAAGGTTTTTTTCATATCAGTTGTTGGCATTTCTATTATTCATTACAATGATGGATTTTTATTACCAAAAACACGTTTTAGGAGCGTTGTAACGCGTGCATTTGCATTTGTCCGAATATCTTTTTCTCTTTCAGCAATCTTTAAAAACATTCCCTTCAATGCTTCCCGTAAAAGATAATCCTCGAGCTTTACTTCTACGACCTTCATTCCCGTTATTTTCCCAATTGTTGATCCGGCCAGCTGGTTCCATGTTTTGGTAAGTTCGTTCCACGATTGTTGCGTTGATACTCCTGCTATGAGATTCTTATTCAGAGATTCCCTTATTTTAGGCCTGTACAGATCACCCAGTTGTTGGCTTGTTTTTGATTCAAAGTATTTGGTTGCCGCATTATCTGCCCCGTTAAGAATTTGTAAGGCATCAGCAAAAGTCATCTCGCGGACCGAATTTACAAAAATAGGTTTTGCCCCCTTTGCAGCATCCTCAGCTGCACGGTTGATCCGGACGATTACATCATTAACTAATTTTGAACCTCCAGGCAATTTTGATATATTATCGGTGATAGTTTTCGCCTCAGGTGGGAGTAATATTTTAACAGTTAAATCTTTAAGATATCCATCAACACCCGAAAGATGAGTTACAGAGCTGTCTGTACCTACGATTAACGCTTCTTTAAGGCCATTTATAATATCGGTGTTTGACAAGGGAAGATTTTGACTGGCAATCGTTTGAGCTACTTGAGTCAGTTCGGTACATGAATTAAGCCAGAATAAGGAAAGAATAAAGGCTGTGATTTTTACTTTGAGCATAGGATGTGTTTTTTAAGAAGGACAAAATTAGCAGGACGATTGAGTTTTCGCTCATTTTTTGTATTTAATTTAACGATTTAGCGCAATTAGGGGTAAGTTGTTTGATTATTTTATCTGAATCGGATATGCGGTATTGTATTGTCACCTTTGTTAGTTTTAAATCAGGTTTTTTATCTCATAAAATCTATTAACGAAAATTAACTATAAAAATAGTTAAATAATTACCGAAACGCTTGTTTGACTATAAATATAGTTATATATTTGCAGTGAAGGATTGACAATTAAATGATACAGCAATGCAACTTACAAAAGCAGAAGAACAGGTGATGCAGATCCTGTGGGAGATGGGAGAGGGACTGGTTAAGGACGTCCGCGACCGGTTCGATGAACCAAAACCTGCTAGGAATACGATATCTACTGTGATCAGAATACTTGAAAAAAAAGGTTTCGTAGGACACAAGGATTATGGAAAAGTATTTGTTTATTATCCGCTTGTGATGAAAAATGAATATTCAGGAAGGCAGCTTTTCGGATTGCTTAATGATTATTTCAACAATTCGTTCCCTGCGATGGCATCTTACTTTGCCCGCGAGAAAGACCTGTCTATCAAAGATCTTGAACAACTGCTTGAGGATACGAAGACTGAATTGGAGAAACGCAAAAAAATAGGATAACATGGAAACATTTGGATTATACCTTTTAAAATCGGCTGTTTGGCTGACAGGTTTCACGCTTGTCTATCTGACTGTTTTACGTAATGAACGTTATTTCCGGTTAAACCGGATATACCTCCTCTCAGGAATCCTTGCCTCGATGGCCTTCCCTTTATATACCTGGCATTATGCTGTAATCATTCCTTCAACGACCGGAATTATTTCAATTTCAAACTTATCAGCTAAGGTCATCGACACCCAAAGGCCTGCACTTCCTTATTATTTTTGGCTGTATGCAGTTGGAATTGGATGGCTGGTTTTCAGACTGATCTGGCAAACGGTGAAAGTCATCCGTAAATTGCACAATGCCGGTTATGAAGTTGCCGGGTCCGTAAAGCTGGTCCGCACTCCAGACTATGCTGCCTCGTTTTCATTTTTCTCCTATGTTTTTGTCAATCCTTCAACGTCTGATGTTGAAACACGGGAGATTGTGAACCACGAAAGTGAGCATATCGAACAGCGGCACTGGTTTGATTTATTACTGGCTGAGATTCTCTGCATGGTACAATGGTTTAATCCGTTTGTATGGATTTACGCACATCTGATCAGGCAAAACCATGAATATCTGGCAGATGAAAAGGCACTCCTTCGTACTTCAGATCCGGCAATCTACCGGGCGACATTATTAAACCAGCTTATTGGTGTACCAGTGATCAGCCTGGGTAATTCGTTTAGTTATTCACTGAATAAAAAAAGATTTAAAATGATGAAAAAGAGCATACATTCCCCATATAGAAGGCTTAGACTGTTAATGGTCATGCCGCTTATGGCATTGGTTTTCTATGCATTTGCGAAGCCTCAATACATTTCCGTGCCTGAAACAAAGTCCGATTTTACAAACCTTACAAACCTTACAAACGATACCAGGGAAGGTAAAACGACTATCAAAGGCACCGTTATGAATCCGGAAGGCAAACCATTGGCCGGGACCTCTGTAATCCTTAAGGGTTCGACGATTGGAACTACCACAGATGAAAATGGCAAATTCATATTGACAGATGTTCCTAAAGATGGTGAGTTGGTATTTTCATACATCGGATATGATTCTGCGGTAACTAAAGTTGATAATGTTAATCCGATGACAATTAAATTGGCCTTAACATCTGTTGGAATTAAGGAAGTTGTTGTGTCTGGTAATGATGCACCACCACCACCACCTCTGCCTACTTCCGGCAATACAAAGGGCAACCTGTTGTTTGTTGATTCGAAAGAGAATTCAATCACTTTTGGTGATCCTAAGAAGGATCCTTTAATCTATGTGGATGGTAAAGTTACTGATTCTAACACAATGCGAGGGATAAAGCCTGAATTGATTGAGTCGATAAATGTTCTGAAGGATAAAACTGCGACCGATAAATATGGTGAAAAGGGGAAAAACGGGGTAATATTAATCACGTCAAAGAAGAATGTAAGCAAAGAGCAGAAATCTAAAATTTCCAGTGATATTAAACATAAAGATGAAAATATCTTTACTGTCGTGGAGGAGATGCCACAATATGAGGGAGGTTTCAATGCTCTTATGAAATTTATTGGGGATAATGTCAGGTATCCGGCTCAGGCGAAAGCCGATAAAATTCAGGGAACTGTTATTGTAAATTTTATAATCAGGAGTAGCGGAAAGGTTGAAAATGTAGGAATAGAACGCGGTGTTAATCTCTTACTGGACAAAGAGGCAGCACGGGTAATAACACTGTTACCAGACTGGAAACCAGGGAAACAACAAGGTATAGCAGTTGATGTATCCTATACAATCCCCATTCAGTTTAAGCTTGACGGACCAGAAGGGAAAAAAGTAGCTGATGTTAATAATATTGGGATTTTTGATGGAGCCGAGGTAATGCCTGTTTTTCCTGGCGGAGATAAGGCACTTCAGAAGTTTATAGGTGAAAATGTAAAATATCCGGCTAAGGCACTTAAGGATACGATCCAGGGGATGGTTGTTGTGAACTTTAATGTTCTTAAATCAGGCAAAATGGACAACATAAAGGTCATCAGGAGTGTCAGTCCGGAATTGGATAACGAAGCACTTAGAGTCATTGGATTGATGCCTGACTGGAAACCGGGCGAACAAAATGGAAAGGTCTCAGATATGCAAATGACTATTCCAATTAAATTTAAACTAAGATAAGATTCAGTTCTCAAGTGACCGGGTGACTTTGTTCATGCTCTGAAAGTCACCCGGTCACTCATCTAAATCCTGAAATTCTTTTTTGAAGTGAGCGGGTGACTATGTTCATGCTCTGAAAGTCACCCGGTCACTCAATCCAGCGCATTTTTCATTCCAGCACAAACTCATTCCCCGATACCGGAATCTCAATATCTCCGAACCCCGATTCAACCATACGATCTTTATAAAATAACTGGGCATCATAATCCCCATGAATAAGAAAAGTCTTCTTTATTTGAGACTTATCCTGGCATTTCAGATAATCAAGCATCTCGTTATAATCACCGTGGCCACTGAATGCTTCGATGCGCTCAATTGCAGCATTTACCGGATATCTGACACCGAAAATCGAGACCTCCGGATCGCCATTGATAATTTTAGCCCCAAGTGTACGTGGAGCGCAATAGCCAACACAGAGAATTGTATTTCTTGGATTCGAAATGTTATTTGCCAGATGGTGTTTAATTCGTCCTGCTTCCATCATACCTGAGGCAGAAATGATCACACACGGTTTTTTAATTTTGTTTAGTTTCTTGGATTCCTGTGAAGTTTTTACGTAGTGAAGGGTGTTGAAGCCAAAGGCATCATCGTCATAAACAAGAACCTCAATCAACTCTTTATTGAAACATTCCGGGTGCATCCTGAATATGTCTGTTGCATTAACTGCCAGCGGACTGTCAACATAGATCTGGACCTTCGGCAAACGTCCGTCATTGAAAAAATTGTTCAGTGAATAGACAAGCTCTTGTGTCCGGCCGATTGCAAAAGACGGAATAATCAGTTTGCCGCCTCTCACAACACAGGCTTCCTTGACAACACGTAACAGGTCATCCTCGGCCGTTTTGATATGCGGATGCAACCGGTTTCCATAGGTTGCCTCAGTAATCAGATAGTCACATTGTCCGAATGGTTCGGGTTTTTTAAGTATTCTGGAACTTGGGCGGCCTATATCACCGGTGTAAGCAATCTTCGTTGTCTTGCCATTTTCTGTGATTTCGATTAGTACCGCTCCTGCACCCAACAAATGACCGGTTGTCGTAAAGCGCAATTTGATATTATCATCGATGTAGAATTTCCGGTTATATGCAGTGCCAATAAAAAGTTCCATACATCGAAGGGCATCCTCCTTAACATAAATAGGTTCAACGGGTTCCAATCCATGTTTAGCCCTTTTTTTATTGTGCATTTCGGTATCACTTTCCTGGATATGACCACTGTCGGCGAGCATGATTGCGCATAAATCGCGTGTCGCATTCGTACAGACTACCGATCCTCTGAATCCCAATCTGTAAACGTAAGGTATAAGTCCCGAGTGATCGATATGGGCGTGAGAAAGGATGATGTGGTCAATCTCACCGGGTTCAAAGCCAAGGTCACGGTTCATCGCGTCAGTCTCCTGTCCTTTTCCCTGGAACATTCCACAATCCAAGAGTATCTTCTTGCCGTTGTCGAGAGTAATGAGGGTCTTGCTGCCGGTTACTTCTCGCGCAGCACCGAGGAATTTTATTTTCATAAAATAAAATGTTTAAGGGTTATCTAAAAGTAATTAATTTAAAAAAGTTTTTAAAGAAAACAGGGAAATAAATTAAACACTAAAAATTCTCGCCGCCAAAGCTCCAAGACTCCAATCCGTCTGACGGATGGTACCCCCGGGTAAGGTTCGTCCGCAATCCGGGGTTTAACGGAAATATGCCTGTACCGTCCACGAACAAAGGGTGGCAAAAGCACAAACCCACCAATCGGACGGAAAGGATCCCGTCCTCGAAAATGGTCATTGTGCATAGTTATCATTGGAGGTAAATAAGGTTTTTTCAAACTCTCCAAGAACTGGTTCAGCCCGCTGCCGGGGCTGAGAATGTGGCCGCATCCTTACCCCCGGTTCCGTTTTACTTCACCGGGGGTTATTCAGATTGAACTCCTCAGAGTTCTTTATAACCGACCAAAGTAAGTCACTTTTCATGCTTTATATTTAGGATGGGACGAGGGAATCAGCCGACTTCACGACTCGACGACTGAACGATGGGGCGACTGTATGAGTCAGGGCGACTGAACGATGGTGTCTAGTCCTGAAATAGGTTTACAGAAAAAGTAAACAAAAATCAGGATTATGAAGGTCAGCGGAGCCGAAATGAGGCTATCTGATTTTTTCGTTTTCAACCGCGGAATAGCTGAGTTCGTTGTGAATTTTAATGTTGTAAACATAGGTTCGGGAATAAGACGCTTTGTGCACTAACCTTTGGTGTCTGTCAGCTGACGGATAGGATCTTTGGAGTCTTGGTGGCCTATTTTAATTTTATTTTGGGCTTTAACCCAAATAAATGATCCGCCACTGAATGACAGCGGCGGATCATTAAATTCCACAGACAGAATATTACTCTTCCGCGTGTTGTTCTGCTTCGTATGCTTTTAGTAGTTCATCCTGAACCTCGGCAGGTACTTTCTCGTAGTTGGAGAATTTCAAAGTAAACATGGCACGTCCCTGAGTAATAGAACTTAAGGATGTTGAATATTTATTCATCTCTTTTAGCGGCACCTTTGCAATGATCTTCTCAAATCCTTTTTCAGAACTCATTCCCATGATCAGCGCACGACGACCCTGAAGATCACCCATAACATCACCCAGGCGGTCTGCAGGAACAAGCACCTCGACATCATAAATGGGTTCAAGAATTTTTGGACCAGCATTTTTGAAGGCAGCACTAAAGGCGTTTCGTCCGGCGAGGCGGAATGAAATTTCATTCGAGTCAACCGGGTGCATTTTGCCGTCATAGATGCAAACCCGGATGTCGCGGGCATAAGATCCGGTTAAGGGACCTTCCTCCATTTTCTCCATGATTCCCTTCAGGATAGCCGGATGGAAACGTGCGTCAATTGAACCACCAACAATGCAAATACAAAAAACGAGTTTCCCGCCCCAGGGAAGATCAGTGACTTCCGTTCCACGCAAGCTAATCTTCATCTCCTTGCCGTCAATCTTGTACATATCCGGGGCAGGCATTCCTTCCTCATATGGCTCGATAACCATGTGTACTTCTCCAAACTGACCGGAGCCACCACTCTGCTTACGGTGACGATAGTCTCCCGGTGCCGTTTTGGTTATTGTTTCGCGATATGGTACCTTAGGTTTAAGGAATTGAATATCTATCTTGTACACATTATCAAAATACCATTTCAACGTATTAATATGGTATTCTCCTTGTCCGTGAAGAAGGATTTGTTTCAATTCCTTGGAGTATTCAATAATATAGGTTGGATCTTCCTCGGAAAGTTTGTGCAGATATTCACCCATTTTTTCCTCATCAGACTCGTTTACTGCTTTGATGGCAGTTGTGTAACGGGGGTCCGGATAGGCTAAAGGAGGGAAGTTTATATCAGCATCTTTATCACAAAGTGTGTGGTTATGTTTTACGTCTTTCAGTTTTACTGTGGCTCCAATATCCCCTGCATGCATTTCAGGCACTTTAACACGGGTCTTACCTGCTACGGCGTAAATCTGAGAGATCCTTTCTTTCGAATTTTTGGTTGTATTAATAAGGTCCATACCTTCCTTCAATATTCCTGAGATCACTTTAAAATATGTGACTTCACCAACATGCTGTTCTATAGCAGTTTTGAATACGAATAGAGAAGTTGGACCGTGAGTGTCAATTTTTACCAGTTTACCGTCTACAGTTTCGACGGGGGCAAGTTCTCCAGGATGTGGAGCAACGTTGACTATAAATTCCATCAGGCGACGAATACCCATGTCGCGGGCAGCGCAAGTGCAGAAAACGGGATAAAGACTACGGTCTAACATTCCCAGTTTTATTCCTTTACGCATTTCATCTTCACTAAGATTTCCCTGTTCGAAGAAAAGCTCCATAAGCTCTTCATCGTTTTCGGCAGCCATTTCAACCAATTGGTTGTGAACTTCTTCTGCCCGTTCAAGTTCAGAGGCGGGGATATCGAGTACTTCTGGTGCTCCTCCGTTAGGTCCCCACTGGAGCATTTTCATTTTTAGTACATCAATTACCTTATTATAACTGGTACCTGGGTTAAGCGGGTATTGTACTATGGCAAGTTTGTTACCAAACGTTGTTTTTGCCATTTCTATTGTATTTTCCCAGTTGCTGTTTTCATGGTCAAGGTGATTAACCACGAAAATCAAGGGCTTATGAAATCTTTCAGCTTTCCGGTTTGCAATCTCGGTTCCTACTTCCACTCCATTCACAGCATTGAATAGTAAGAGGCCTGTAGCGGCAACGCTGAGTGCGGGAATAACTCCTCCAACGAAGTCATCCATCCCTGGAGTGTCGATGATGTTAATCTTGCATCCGTCGAATTCGGTGTAAAGCACTGTTGGGTGAACCGAATTTCCGTACTCCTGTTCAACAAGATTGTAATCTGAAGCAGTCGTTTTGCTTTTTACATCGCCTCTGCGACTAATAATACCACCCTCATAGAGCATCGTCTCTATCAGGGTGGTTTTCCCGGCGCCGGAATTACCAATCACAGTAATGTTCCGGATTTCATTAGTTTGAAATACTTTCATGTGATAAAATTTAGATAAAAATTTAAGATTCTATTTAGTTCGAAACTCAATTTAGTTCTTCAGCACAGATAATAAAAAATCCTTAATGGATTAAAAATTCAAACAAAAATTAATAAACGATTAATAATCAAGCATAAACAGTACATTGGATCCGGCAAACATTTTAAATTGCCGGGACTGTTGTTCTAAAGTTAAGCGGATAAAAAATCAAAGTGTCCGGGCCTGATCAGGATCGGATTATATCGGTCTTAACTGGGATGATTATTTTACTATGACCTCAAAAATATAAATATTTTGAAAATTTCCAATACCAGGGAGCTTTTGTCATATTTTCGTAACAACTTCGTATTTTTTCTGTAAAATTCCTCAGTCCTTTGATTTTTAGGATGTAAACAAACTAAGGACTCACAGATCTAATTTTCCGGCATGTCCGAAACATGTTTTTAAATATATTTTTTATTGCGTTTTTGTATCTGCCGGGAGGGTCATTCGAAATGCCTGAGTTAGTAAAGTAATCTGAGCCCGGTAAATTGTCTTTTGTAAACAGCCTCGTATTAATTGAGTCTGAGACAACTTAAACTTTTAAATAAAAATGCTTTTTTTTCAACCAAGAGCTTGTTTTATTGTGAAAATGTGTACTTTTGCAGTCCATTTTGGGCAAGATGCGTCTGGTCGGAACTGATTATGACGGTGTTAATTCCTTTAAAGTGGATTTGGAACTGAGTTCATTTTCGTGTGTATTATATAATTCAAAAATTTAAAAACGTTTATGCCTACTATTCAACAGTTAGTACGTAAAGGAAGAACAAGTATCGAAGATAAAAGTAAATCTCCGGCACTTAGCTCTTGCCCGCAGCGAAGAGGTGTATGTGTTCGTGTTTACACCACGACGCCTAAAAAGCCAAACTCGGCGATGAGAAAAGTTGCCAGGGTGAGGTTAACAAATCAGAAGGAAGTTAACGCATACATTCCGGGTGAGGGTCACAATCTTCAGGAGCACTCGATTGTTCTTGTTCGTGGTGGTCGTGTAAAGGATCTTCCGGGAGTACGTTATCACCTTATCCGCGGAGCTCTGGATACCGCCGGAGTAGAAGGTCGTAAACAACGTCGTTCGAAATATGGTACTAAAAGACCAAAACCAGGACAAGTTGTAGCAGCGACAAAGAAGAAAAAGTAATTAAAAATTAGTTATTTGTTTGGAGGTTTGGTTGAGTAAGGGTTTGCCTTGAGCAGGCTATTTAAACTGAAGACTGAACAACAACCGATTCGAATAACACAAACAATGTGTAACTAAGATGAGAAAAACAAAACCAAAAAAAAGGATCATTTTGCCTGATCCAAAATTTAAAGACGTTCTGGTGACAAGATTTGTCAACAGTCTGATGTTTGATGGCAAGAAGTCTATCGCGTTCAAAATATTCTACGATGCACTGGATATCGTTGGGAAAAAAATGAAAGACAGCGAAGTTCCACCACTCGAAATATGGAAAAAAGGTTTGCTTAATATTACTCCTGCAGTTGAGGTAAAAAGCAGACGCGTTGGGGGTGCCAATTTTCAGGTTCCAATGGAAATCCGTCCGGAACGTAAAGTGGCAATTTCAATGCACAACCTAATCCTTTATGCAACCAAACGTTCGGGCCACTCAATGGCCGAAAAGCTTGCCGCAGAAACAATGGCAGCTTTCAACGAAGAAGGTGGTGCATTTAAAAAGAAAGAAGATACACACAGAATGGCAGAAGCAAACCGTGCGTTTGCTCATTTCCGGTTTTAATTGAATTAAACAGAAGATATCAGTATCATATATAATGGCTAAAAGGGATCTTACAAACACCAGAAACATTGGTATAATGGCGCACATTGATGCGGGTAAAACAACTACCTCAGAGAGGATATTGTTTTATACCGGCAAGACTCACCGGATTGGTGAGGTTCATGATGGCGCCGCTACTATGGACTGGATGGCACAAGAACAAGAACGTGGTATCACGATTACTTCCGCTGCAACGTTTACAGAGTGGACTTATAATGATATAACCCATCAGATCAATATTATTGATACTCCGGGGCACGTTGACTTCACCGTTGAGGTCGAGCGTTCACTCAGGGTACTCGATGGTGCAGTTGCTACATTTTGCGCCGTTGGTGGTGTAGAAGCACAGTCTGAGACTGTTTGGAGACAGGCTGATAAATATGGCGTTCCAAAAATCGCCTTTATCAATAAAATGGACCGCGCAGGTGCAGATTTCTTCAGTGTTTACAACGACATCAAGGAGAAATTGGGAGCAAACCCGGTTCCTGTCCAGCTTCCTATTGGAGCTGAAGAAAATTTTAAAGGAATCATAGATCTGATACGTATGAAGGCGATCTATTGGCACAATGAGTCAATGGGAGCAGATTATGATGTTGAAGAGATTCCTGCCGATCACCTTGAGCTTGCCCGTGAATGGCGCGAAAAACTTGTTGAATCAGTGGCCGAACAGGATGAAACACTCATGGAGAAATTCTTTGAGGATTCTGACAGCATAACTGTAGATGAGCTAATTGCCGTAACAAGAAAAGCAACTCTTGCAGGATCAATTATCCCGATGCTTTGTGGCTCGGCATTTAAAAACAAAGGAGTACAAACATTACTCGATGCGGTGTGCGCCTTTTTGCCTAACCCATTGGATATCGGTTCTATCGAAGGCAAAGATCCGGACACAAATCTTGAAATCGAACGTAAACCCTCTGTAGACCAACCATTAGCGGCATTGGCATTTAAAATTGCTACCGATCCTTTTGTTGGTAGGCTTTGCTTTATAAGGGTTTATTCAGGTAAAATTGATGCAGGCTCTTATGTTTTGAATATGCGTACAGGAAAGAAGGAACGTATCTCGCGCCTTTTCCAGATGCACGCCAATAAACAACAACCCCGCGATGTTATCGAAGCCGGTGATATCTGCGCTGCAGTTGGATTTAAAGATATTCGGACGGGTGATACGCTTTGCAGTTTGGACCATCCAATTATTCTTGAGTCTATGACTTTCCCTGAACCTGTTATTGGTATCGCCATCGAGCCTAAGACTCAGAACGATATCGATAAATTATCAAACGGTCTCGCTAAGCTTGCCGAGGAAGATCCTACCTTTCAGGTCAGGACCGATGAGGATAGCGGGCAGACTGTTATTCGCGGTATGGGTGAACTTCACCTTGAGATTATCGTCGATCGTCTTAAGCGTGAGTTTAAGGTTGAATGTAATCAGGGCGCACCTCAGGTTGCTTACAAGGAAGCGATCACAAAAGAAGTTGAACTTCGTGAGGTGTTCAAGAAACAGACTGGTGGACGTGGTAAATTTGCTGATATTATCGTTAAAGTTGGTCCGGTTGATGAAGGAGTTACTGGTCTTCAGTTTGTTGATCAGATCAAAGGTGGAACAATACCGCGTGAGTATATTCCTGCTGTTGAAAAAGGCTTCAAAGAGTCACTTAACAATGGTCCGCTTGCCGGATTTAAAATTGAGAACCTTAAGGTTACGCTTATCGACGGATCCTTTCACCCGGTTGACTCGGATGCTTTATCCTTTGAGCTTTGTGCGAAGCAAGCTTTCAGGAATGCAGCTACTAAGGCAAAACCAGTACTTCTGGAACCGATTATGAAGGTTGAAGTGGTTACGCCTGATGATTATATGGGTGATATCGTTTCTGACCTTAACCGTCGCCGGGGACATGTTGAAAGCATGGATTCTAAATTTGGAGCCCGTGTATTGAAGGCAAAAGTTCCGCTTTCGGAACAGTTTGGATACGTAACTACCTTACGGACATTGTCTTCAGGTCGTGCAACTTCGTCAATGGAGTTTTCACATTATTCTGAGGTTCCTAAGAATATTGCCCTGGCTGTTCTTGAAGCAGTGAAAGGCAGAACAGATTTGATATAAAATATACCATAAATACGTTCTTATCATGAGTCAAAGAATTAGAATTAAACTGAAATCGTACGACCACAACCTGGTTGACAAATCGGCTGAGAAGATTGTCAAGACTGTAAAATCTACAGGTGCAATTGTAAGCGGACCTATTCCTCTTCCAACACACCGCAGAATTTTTACTGTATTGAGAGCAACCTTTGTTAATAAAAAGTCAAGGGAGCAATTCGAGCTGTCATCCTACAAAAGGTTGATCGACATTTACAGTTCCACAGCTAAAACGATCGACGCCCTTATGAAGCTTGAATTACCAAGTGGTGTCGAGGTAGAAATTAAAGTGTAATTAGTTAATTGCTTAATCAGTAAAAAATGCCAGGATTAATTGGAAAAAAAATCGGAATGACTTCCGTATTCAGTGTTGAGGGGAGAAACATCCCATGCACTGTGATTGAGGCTGGTCCATGTACAGTATCGCAGGTTCGTACCATTGAAAAAGATGGATACGAAGCGGTGCAGTTAGGCTTTCTGGATAAGAAAGATAAACATGCGACGAAGCCCGAAATCGGCCATTTTAAAAAGGCCGGTTCTGCTCCGAAGAAGAAGATTGTCGAGTTTGACGGCTTTGGAGATGATGTAAAGCTTGGAGATATCATTACAGTTGATCTGTTGGAAGCTTCAGATTTTATCGATATCACAGGAATTTCAAAGGGTAAAGGATTCCAGGGTGTTGTACGCCGTCATGGATTTGGCGGAGTAGGCGAAAGCACACACGGTCAGCACAACAGGCTGCGTGCACCGGGATCTGTTGGTGCATCATCGTATCCATCCCGCGTGTTCAAGGGAATGCGTATGGCTGGACGTCATGGTGGAATCAAGGTAACAGTTCAGAACATAGAAGTTTTGAAGGTTATTCCTGAGAATAATCTTGTGATAGTTAAGGGTTCCGTACCGGGACCTAATGGTTCATACTTAATCCTCGAGAAGTAATGGAAGTCGCAATCTTTAATAAAGCAGGGCAGGAAACCGGCAGAAACGTAGAGCTGAGTTCAGAAATCTACGCGGTTGAACCCAACGATCACGCGATTTATCTCGACGTGAAGCAGTACCTGGCTAATCAGCGTCAGGGAACGCATAAGGCTAAAGATCGTGGTGAGATTTCGGGATCTACCCGTAAGATCAAACGTCAAAAGGGAACAGGCGGAGCACGTGCAGGAAGCAGGAAATCCGGAACTATCCGTGGTGGAGGCCGTATTTTCGGGCCTCGTCCAAGGGATTACAGTTTCAAACTTAATAAGAAACTTAAGGAACTTGCACGTAAATCGGCACTGACTTACAAAGCACAGGCTAATAGTATTATGGTACTGGAGGATATTTCTTTTGAAGCACCAAAAACCAAGGAATTTGTTGCTATTCAGAATAATCTGAAGATTAGTGATAAAAAATCATTAATTGTGTTACCGGAAGAAAATAAAAACATATATTTGTCATCCAGAAATTTACAGAACGTAGAGATTGTAACCGCCTCTGAATTAAGCACTTACAAGATAATGCGCGCCCATAAGATAATTTTGGTTGAAAGTTCTGTGAATAAAGTTGAAGAATTATTTAAGATTTAACGCGTAAGACAATGGTTGATATTTTGATTCGCCCTATCGTAACCGAGAAAATGAACCTCTTATCGGAGAAGTACAACCGATATGGGTTCAGGGTAGATAAGAAGGCAAACAAGCACGAGATCAAGAAGGCCGTGGAAGAGATCTATGGCGTTAAGGTAAGCACTGTTAATACAATGGTGTATGCCGGAAAATTAAAATCACGTTTTACAAAAGGCGGGGTTATAACCGGACGTAGTAATGCTTATAAGAAGGCTATTGTTACGTTATCCGAAGGAGAAAGTATTGATTTTTACAGCAATATCTAAAGTAAGAGATGGCAGTTAGAAAGTTAAAACCAGTAACTCCGGGACAAAGGCACAAGATTGCAGGTACCTTTGAGTCCGTTACAGCTGGCAACACACCTGAAAAATCATTGTTAAGGCCCATGAAGAGTACCGGTGGTCGCAATAGCGCCGGTAAAATGACAATGAGGTATATAGGTGGAGGGCATAAGAGGAAATACCGTGTTATCGATTTTAAGAGAGAGAAAGATGGTATTCCTGCACGGGTGGATTCGATTCAGTACGATCCTAATCGTACTGCTCGTATTGCACTTTTAGTCTATGCCGATGGGGAAAAACGTTACATGCTTGCACCGAATGGTCTCCAGGTGGGACAATCCGTTCTTTCTGGTGCAGAAGTAGCTCCTGAAATCGGTAATGCACTTCCATTAGCCAAAATACCTCTAGGTACTATCGTTCACAATATTGAGTTGCATCCCGGACAGGGAGGCATTATGGCCCGGTCAGCCGGTACTTATGCACAGCTCACCTCGCGTGAAGGACGATATGCCATCATAAAACTCCCCTCTGGCGAATCCCGTATGGTATTAGTAACATGCCGTGCAACGGTAGGTACCGTCGGAAACTCAGACCATGGCCTTGAGAGATCAGGTAAAGCCGGTAGAAGCCGTTGGCAGGGACGTCGTCCACGTGTCCGCGGTGTCGTTATGAACCCTGTCGATCACCCAATGGGTGGTGGAGAAGGCCGTGCTTCCGGTGGTCACCCACGTTCACGTAAAGGATTACTTGCGAAAGGATTTAAAACCCGTTCGAAGAAGAAAGCTTCTACCAGGTATATCATTGAA
>CAINLJ010000267.1 GCA_903850335.1 uncultured Bacteroidia bacterium
AATAAAACAGCTAAATAATAACTTAAATGCAAAGATAATCAGTATTTTATAATTTGAAATATGTTACACAACATTAAAAGAAATTTCATTATATTTCAGATATGTTGTGCAAGTTCGTTACATTTGCACAACGGATCAATTAAAATACTACACTATGGCCACTGTAAAAGCATTTATAAGGGTATCAGCAAAAAAAGCTGAAAAGGTTAATATTCGTTTCAGATTGAGTGATGGGAGAAACATTCAATTATTCTATAAAAGTGAAATCGAAGTTAACCCGAACTTTTGGGATCCGAAAACACAGGCTATCAAAGCAAAGGTAATTTTTAAAGAGCGTGACAAGTTTAATAAATCCATTACCGACAGGATAAACGATATTAAAACAGCTTACAGTCTTATTGATGACAAACAAATTTTAACGTCTGAATTATTGGAAGCTAAAATAGATGAAGTTTTGCACCCTGAGAAATTTTCTCCAGTTGAGTTGGTGCCACAAACTTTCTTTGAGATCTTCGCCGAGTTTCTCCAAAAACATAAACTTTCAGTTGGCAGAAAGAAACATTTTGATGTAGTTAATCGAGCGTTGCAACGTTTCGAGCTTTATAGTTCTAAGACCCCAAAAAGGCCGTTCAAATTAGATTTAAACACAATTACCCCGGACACCCTTAGAAGTATTGAAAAGTTTTTAAGGGATGAACATACAATCTTTGAGACTATGCCGGAAATATACAAGGCAGTCCCGGAAAGTAGGACACCGGCACCAAGAGGACAAAATACTATTAACGGTATTCTCACTAAAATACGAACTTTTATTTTGTGGTCTATCAATGAAGAAAAAACCACAAACAACCCGTTCAGAAAATTCTCAGTTGGTGATTCAGTTTACGGGACACCTTACTACATTACCATTAATGAAAGGAATCAGCTTTATAAAAGGGATCTTTCTTTGTGGCCTCAACTGAAAGTACAAAGAGATATTTTTGTATTTCAGTGTCTTATTGGGTGCCGCGTTGGAGACCTTTATAAATTGACTACTGATAACCTGAAAAACGATTTTATCGAGTATATCCCCCGGAAAACTAAAGAAGATAAGCCGGTAACAGTTCGGGTGCCATTGAACACCACCGCAAAGGAAATATTAAGCCGGTACCCTGACAATGAGGCCGGGCGATTATTGCCGTTTATATCAGAACAGAAATATAACAAGGCTATCAAAGAAGCGTTTACATTGGCGAAACTTACACGACTTGTAACAGTATTAAACCCCACCACTGGAGAGCCGGAAAACCAACCTTTAAATAAAATAGCCAGTTCACACCTTGCACGCCGTTGTTTTGTGGGAAATCTTTATACTCAGGTAAAAGATCCTAATTTGATTGGAGAGTTAAGCGGACACGTACCGGGCAGTAAATCGTTTTTACGTTACAAAAGTTCAAATGATGAAATGAAAATCAGCCTTGTAAACTTATTGGATTGATATAAACCTATTCTCAGGAGTAACCTAAAAATATGAATTATGATTACATGGGAATCACTTTTAAAAATTGAGAGCGATATTAAGAGACTACAAAAAAACATTGAGCGGTTTGAATCTATTGCAAGGGATGAAGTTACTTGTATTGACAATAAGGCCATAATATTTGAATCCCTTTGGTTGAATATTGATAAAATTGAAAGTGTCATTTTGGATAATTTGTCATTAGAAAATTTGCCTTTTTTTAGTGATATGATTATAGAAGCGAAATCAATGGCACTGCAACACATTGCAGAAAATAGAATAGATTACTGTATGAGTTTGATTAATACTTATGTTGAAGGAGTATTAAAACATTTTGAATCTTTAAAAACTGTATCACTTGAAAGCCTAAGTGCTGAAATAACCAAATCAAAAAAAATAACGGTTGAACAAATCAATAATTTCCTTTATTCACTTGAAGATAAAAGAGAGCCGACCAGTTTAGAAGTTGAAATGATTAGCCGGTTAAAAATACTTCGCGATAGGTTAAAGGGTACAGCCGGGAAATCATTAACAAAAAATTTTATTATCAAATATCCTGAGATAGTTGCGGACGTTTACAACCTTTGTAATGGTGATTTTTTTGAATGTGAGGATATTGTATTTGATAACGGTATTGGATCAGCAAATTTTAAAGGAATTAACGTTAAACGTGAAAATTGCGTTAAAAATCTTATTTACCGATTATCGTTTAAGTTTGGGTCAGATTGGTATTCTCAAATGTGTGAAAATATGAATTGGAAAAAATCAGAATGTAGCGGGCAATCCACCAAATTAGAATTTGATCCAATAACCCAGGAATTAAATAAATTTCTGCCTAAGCCTAAAAAATGAATACTTTGAAATAGGAGACCACCAACAGACCACCAAAATATTTTTCATATAGTACAAAGCGGATTGATAACCAGTTTATTAATTCGTTTTTTTATTGAAAATAATTTGCATTTACAACCAACTTACCACCAAGACCCCGGACTAATATTACGCTATCGAATAACTAAATGCAGTAGCTACCATTTAGGGACGGATAAAAAGTAAAAAATTAGTGTTATGAGTTATTCTATTCAAGAATTGTTAAAAAACGAAGCGAACATTGTTTTGACGGTGGATATTAATATTCTTAAAAATTTTGCCGACTACTTAATTAATGTCACAAAAAAGGAACTGGAAGAAATCGTTTTAACAGATAAAGCCGAAACGTACCCGACAGTTAAACAGGTATCAGAAATTTTGCAGGTGGACACAGTAACTCTTTGGAGATGGAATAAAAAGGGCTATCTGAAACACATTGAATTTGGAGGCGGTCGCCGGTATAAAATGAGTGAGGTAAAAGCAATTTTAAACGGTGGAAAATGAAAAAAGGCACCACAACAGCGATACCCCTTTCAAGCATACAGGGCGAAGGTAGTAAAAAATCTCCTTTCAAAAAACCGGACTCCGTTAAGTACCTTGAATCTTTGATGTTTGAGGCCAAACGATTGAAGTACCCAAATTTCCCTGTTAAATACTTATCTATTGACAAGTTCAGGGATGACACCGCCAACAG
>CAINLJ010000268.1 GCA_903850335.1 uncultured Bacteroidia bacterium
GTGTATTGACAACTAATCTGGAATTTGGCATCAGTAGATTTAATGGACTTCCAGCGGGTTTTCGTTATATCAGTGGATCTTTCGGATTTTTAGGATCTGGCGCTTTTTGGTGGACTACTACAACCAGTGGTACTGGGGTTGTGGTTCGAAACATTGATAGTGACCATAATGGAATTATAAGATATGTTGATTTAAAAAATGTTGGTCGTTCTGTTCGATGTATAAAGAATTAGTTTGAAACTCAAATAATGATACAGCTTAAATAATTGGAAGTCAACCCGAGTTTACATTCTCGACCGTAACTGAAGGTGTTGTCGTCATCTTTCCTATTTTTATCGAGAAGTACTGGTACCTGAGGGAGGTAAAGAAAAACGTCAAGACAGATAATCATTTTAAAAACCCCCTACCATATTATTGATAAGGGGTTACACAATAAACCAATTTAAAACGAAACACAATTGGGTTCAAGAGAAGCTGAATAGAAATTAACATTCCTATATATCCAGCCCAACTGTAGTCGGCCGTTCAATACCAATGATTTTCTTTATACTTTCCTTCCACTTAATTTTGGGGTTACTCTGAAAGGTATTGTATAGATCCTTTACCCATTCCTTTGATTGGGTATTCCTTAGCACTTCTGCACATTTAAGGGTGGTAAAATCATTCGCACCATTCAGTTTAAGAATGCCATTTAGTCGATTTGGTAATCCAATCCATATAGCATCGGTCACATAAGGTATTAGAATATGAACGAGTTCCTCAGTGTGGGTATCCAACGCTGGTTCACAAGAAACGCTGGTTTGGAATCCCATCGAAAAGGCGTACTGCAATGAAGAAAGACGTTCTTCAAATGACGGAGCGAACGGCTCCCAAAATTTTAATGTTTCTGTATTACAGGAACCAATTGTAAACCTGAACAAAATTTGATCCTTATTACCAGCAAATCTTTTACAGATAGATTCAACAACTGAAAAGTGTGGTTTGGTTACTACCAATACCTGATTCCCTGTTTCAATTAATCGACCGATAAACTCTATTGAATAGTCAAGATTCTCAGGCGAGATATCATGACTTGATGGGAACATTGTGTATCCTTCTTTCTGATTCCGCCTGGCTCTGAGTTTTTCTAAATTAACTTCCTCAGTCTTCCAATTGTCAGCAGTTTTCCGACCAAATCTCACTGCCATAGCCTTTGCATAACAGTATTTACAATTGTGGGAGCATCCGTTGATGAAATTAGCATTCTGTGGTGCCCATTCGGCTGTACCCGAAACTTGTTTTTCCTTTTTACTCTTCCTTAGAGAAGATTTTTTTTGTTTTAAATTGATCTTATTTCCCATATTATTTAATTATGATAAATATAACGGAAAAAAAAGACAAAAAAAAATATTTGAGAAATTTATTGCAATTATTTTTGTTTTATCTATCTTTATATCAATACAAACGTAATACTTGGATATCTTGGTACAGTGTAAACAAGTGCAAGTCAATCCAAGTTTACATTCTTAACCGTGACTGAAGGTGGGGGTTGAAGGAGTTGGGGATCTAAAAAAAACATTGTGCAAATAGCAGAAATTGTGTTTGCCCAATGAGTTTTATTTCTCCATGTAGGTGTTAAAGATCTATTTATTAGCGATTTAATAAAGGATTGCACAATGACCTTAAAAAATCAGGAGACTGCACTTTTGTTGGATTCTTTTCGAATTATCGAATCTTTGACAGTGGTGAGATCGAATTTGAGCTAACCTATCATTGGTTAGTAATGCATTTACATAACGGTAAGTTGAAATTTAAACCGAAAGAAAACTGTGCACCATTGTTACCAAATTCTGTGCATTCTTATTTGCCGAAAACTGTGCATTCTTATTTACCGATTGAAGTCGAATACTAAGAAGGACAGGTTTTTTTACATGTTATTCCATCTGGAACCTTGCCAGCCACTTATTGTTCCCCCATTGTTGCATTTTGTACACCACCAATGGATCTCATCATTTTCGGCTAAGAACTCACTCTTAATTGTTCCAAAACACTTTTTCTTGAAACATCTTATCCCAGTATCGATGACAGATGCACTATGTCGGTTAGTGGATTCATCAATAACTAAAGAAATAAAACCTGCCATTTCTCTGGCTTCTTTGGGGATTTGTTTTGGAATATTCATAGTTTAATCAACAAAATGGGGGCATGTTGGAGATATGTACAGATGATCTTGGGTTTATATTTTAATAGGTTCAAATGTAATTTAAATATGTCCTAATATATGAAAATTTTTAATCAAAAGATCTATTGTACTTCTCTATTTTTATCGAGAAGTGCTGGTACCTGAGGGAGGAAAAGAAAAACGTTAAGACAGATAAATAACCCGTTACTTTCTTATTGATAAGGGTTCTGTGGTTAAAACGAAACATTATTAGTAGAAAATCCCCAACTTTTTGGTTAGGGATTTCCATTAGTAAACTCTTAGTTATGTAAACACAATTATCATATGTGATGTTCCCAATAAAATCTTTTGAAAGGTTCAATATGTTCTTCTGAATAAAATTTTACGTGAAAGTCGAATTTGTCTTTACCTCTTCTAATTGACTTGATAAATGCCGTTTCTTCACCGTCAAGTACAAAACGTTCGTCATTTTTGAATTGAATTAATTCATCGGATCTCCAATTATTGTACTCCACGAAAAACAACGACATAAGGACATATAATTCATCAAACTGACTCAATGGTTGATTTAATAATGATAAATCAGCTTGTACATTGTTCAAAAAATGTTCATCAATACCCCTTTCTATTTGAACATTTTTCCAAGATGGAATGTAACTTTTCTCATAATCAATTTCAAAACAATTTGTTTCTTCATCATAGAATAGGATTTGGAATTTCTCCAAACGGTCAAGTGCTTCAAAAACCTCTACGTCTGTTGGTTTAAGGTCCTTTAATGCTAGTTTCTGAATGATACTCTCCAAACTTATAATACTTTCAGAACCTTCATTGTAAAACACCTTTTCATCATTGAGGTAAAATATGGTAAATATAGCCTCGTCCAATTCATTCAATCCCTCTGGATAGTTGAAACCCCTTTTAATAGATACTTGTTGTTTTAGTTTTAAATAGTTTTTCATTTTTATAAAGTTATTAAATTGATATATTGTAAGTTACTTCTATGTAATTAACACTTATTTTTCTCATCTATCTGAATAGTAGTCCCTTTTAACCACTATCCTCATATTCCTTCCAGGACTTTCCTCTCAGAATACGAAGTATTACAGATTTAGAAACCCCATATTCCTTTGCCAATTTTTCTTTCCCGTAGACATGGGGAATGTACCTTCTCCTTATCTCCTTTACCTGATCTTGGGTAAGTTTACAGTTACGGTTCACTGGTTTGTTGTACTTTACCAAGGACGAAGGTTGTACCCCCTTATTTTTACCCCTATAGAGTTCTGATAACATCTCATAGGATAGGAGTTGCAAGTCCGACTTTTGGGCGAAACCTGCCTCCCACACCTTTGAGACTTCCTGCTGGATGAGTTGGAAGTCCATATTCTAAACGTTCTTTAGGTAATCAATCTCCCAAAGTACCTTGTAAGTCTTTGGATAATCCTTCATCGTTTCCGCCATCTTCTCAATCAGCCGAATCGACCGTTCGGTCAGACGATTCCAGTGGTGCCAGAGGAAGTCGAGAATTATTTGTACCTCCTCCTCAGTAACCTCAAGACCACTTAAACACTCTGTATTGAGTGCAACGTCAGCTATCCATCCCCAGTGTTCCTTCCACGATAGGTCGAAGTCAGCTACCCTGCAACGAGAACGAATAGCGTTTTTGTGCGCCAGCAAAGCAGATTTGGCCTGACCCTTTGCTCTTGCTGCACGAACCTCATCATCAATAGGAAGTTTGAAGTTGGAGGTAAACACAAAGATCAGGTTGTCGGTAGGTACCGTAAATCCCATCTTACCTTCTTTCCTGAAAAAGTCAATTGCTTCCTGTTGAAGAGGTGTTAGGTTATCCCATTGACTGGATAAAGATTTCTCATAAGTAAAAGTTTTCGCTCCATCAAGTACATTTTTCATCGTATTACAACTACTCTCAGTCCTGAAGATTTCGTCGCAATCATCCACGAAAATCACAACTGTTCCATTATACGGGTTAAGAAAGTTAATCACCGCCAATTGAATACCGAATGCGAACATGGATACATTGCCAGATACCTGAATATACCTGATATTCGATTTCTTTAGATGAGCCTTAACTGCATACGTTTTTCCAAGACCAGCTGGAGAGAAGATATACGTGTGCGGGTACTTATCTCCTTCCTTAGTGAAAGAGATTCTTGTGACCAACTGTTTCAGACGGTTTCTGTTTAACTGCCCCCTTTCGAGAGCCTCCTTCTGAGTAATACCTAATCGCTCGGGTGAAAAAGAAATTGTTTCCATTGTTATGATGGCACTTAAAGACTGCCAGTCTGTTAATTATTAAAATTTTATGCTGCAATTCGGGTATTGGTATCCTGATCTCGATGGAGATCAGGATAAACCATTTCGTTAATAATGTCAAGAGAGTCTCTGTCGAAGTTCTCAGCCCCTTTGGTGAGCATCTCACATCCGATATCGAAGTACTCTTTGGACAGTTCTGTTGAGACCGACTGACGGTTAAGTTCCAGTGCACACTTGCCGACTATATTCGATCCAGCAAATGGATCACAGACAAGATCCGCCTCATCACTAAGCATAAGGGTTAAAGTCACTGGCAACATCGCACTCATCGGTGCAGGGTGTCCAATCTCACTGATTTTAAAAATATCATGATTCTTTCCGACTGAAGTTATTATGATGTTTTCAATCTGTTGTTCATCAAGATGTGAGGTTAACTTACCGTAGTTCTTCGTGACCGATTTTCTTTTTGGAGAACGGTCTCCTTTGTTGGAAACATCCTTAACCCCACGGGTAATTTTTATTTTCTTACCTTCGACAGGAAAGGTGAGTTGATTGTATTTTGACTTCTTGGGGTCTACAATAAACAAAAGAAGATACTCGATTGAGTTGAGGGTACGCTTAACTTTCTCCCCCTGCGGTCTGGCGTTTTTTTTACTCCATATCAGAGTATCCTTGTGAATAAGAGGGGTCTCCTTTGATATGTACTCCTTTATTAAGAATGGAATACCCTGAGCAAGACCATCCTTATAAGTTTCTCCGATGTTGATGATCACATTGGCTGAATCCTTTAGGGTTGGTATAAGTTTGTTGAAGATGTCAGCAATGTTATGTGCAAACTCCTCTTTGGTAGCTTCCTGACCCAACTGCCTATTTTGGCCGTTCTTGTAGTTTCGTAGAGCCCAATATGGAATAGAGGTTATGATTAGATCTACCTTCTTTAGGTATTCTGTAAGACCAGCGAGGTCTACACAGTCCATGTTATAAAAGTTTGCTTTCTGGGGTATCACGAATGTGTGACTGTGTTTTTTATCCAGCGCATAACGTTGATCGATGAACCTGTTAACTTCAGCAACGGAATAGGTTCCGTCAATAAGTTGCTGAGTAAACCCATAACCGTTTTCCTGATCTATTGTCATTTTGCTCTTCAGGAAGTCGAAACAGGTGTCTACCTTCCAGTTCTTCTCAAGAATACCTTTCGACAGAATATCACCGTCAAGGTCGTTGTTAAGGATATGTTCCACCTTATTGATGATAACATCCCCTTTCCATCTGTTGCCCAATGAGTTAGAGATCATCTCATCCCTGTCGTACTTTTCCCCGTCAGGTTTTTTTTGACCTTGACGTTTTGGGAACATGTTAAAAACCTCCCTGACCTCACGTAGGTGATCATCGGTAGTCTTTTCTCGGTACTGGTTAAGTACGATACGTTTGCGCATCGTTGGTTTACCTTCGATGATGATAGCATCGACTGTCGTACCACCAGCTATTTTGATGGCATCGACCAGTCTGTAACCATTAATGATCTCCATATCAGGACTGATATGAATTGGGTTCTGTTGACCGTCGTTCTTGTAACTTTCGACCAACTGGTCAAGTGGTTGTTGGGAATAAAAGTCCCTGAATTCTGTAATCTCCTTGAGATCCTGAATCTTAACTGTTAAAACTTTCATACTTTTCACTTTTAAAATATTTATGTACAAACTTTCTGGGTTTAATTTTGGACCATACGAAGTCAGTATCACTTTACGGTGACACCCCTTTACATGTATTTAAATTGGACTATATAGTTATCTGTTTACCTTTTTACTACTCTTAATCTTGTCGTTATGAACATATATTTTGGGCACAATTTTTAAGCAAAAAAACACGACGATTACTCGTGTTTATATTCTTTAAGATATTCGTTCCACATCATCGCGTCAAGCTCCCTCTCTACCTCTCTCTTTTTAAAATCAGGGATTACACCGTTTACCTTTACTTTATCAGCTGGTCCCATTGTTTTGGTGAATTTCCTGTATTTCTTCCCTTTGTTATCAATCCAATAAGTCCGAGCTACAACATACTTTGTATTGGTGGGTTTATGGGTATTGTCACCATACGAATACTCGTGATCTATAATTAACCTGAGTTTATTGATCTGTATTTTCATTGCATCAATAAACTTCATAATGGAAATAAACGACAATTTTTTACCATTTTTATCTTCTAAGGTAGTTTCAGTGGACATAACCTCCCTGAATTTTGCTTTAACCCGATCTAACTCATTAAAGATAAATTTCTTTTCGCCGTGCTTTTCAATATCATAAGTAAATCCATCATCTCCCAGAAATTCACTTAAATCATCATCAGACATTAGATTGAGGGGAAGTAATAACAATAACCCGTGAAGGACTCCTGTTCCCATTAGTACTTGAGTAAAATCTATAATTGAATGTTTCATAATATTAGACTGTAATATGAAATTATGCACAAAGATAGCAGTTCACAATTTAATGTCCAAATATTTTGTCCATAATTTTTCAAAAAAGATGAAAATATTTTTACCCATATTAATATAACGTAGATATTCAATGTTTTATAGTTACAAGATTATTAAAATTAGTCTGTACCATTTCCTCAATTACCATCTTCCTAAGATGTATTAGTGCACTATCATTATCATTTAATGTAAAATTAGGCAGAATGAGAGCAGGAAGTTAAACGGGAACTTGGGAAAGTCCTTTGGACTAAATTTCAAATTAAAGATGAAGACCTTTTTAACAGGGCCGATGAATACATAAAAGCATATTATTAGGTGAGAAGTTGGAGGTCGGAGTGATTCAGATTATTGATCTCATTGGTTAATAGTACCTTCCGAATATGCTATTTATTTTATTTTTACAGTAAACACCCAGATATTGAGATAAACCATAATCCCTTTTTTGTTTGGCAGGATATTCCGTAATTATTTAATTATCAATATAATTACTCCTATAGGATATCCAATCATTACTTTTTCATAGAACAGAACATCAAAAATTAGCGTTAGTTGGGTCAGTAGACCACCTAATTTCTTACGACAAAAACTGGTGAATCCACTTCTCTCGAAACATAGAGAAGTACTGGTACCTCAGGGAGGTATTTAATAGAATCAACTCAAAAATAGGAATCGCTGGTACCTGAAAACTTCTCATAGAACTATGAAAGGTGGTGGTACTTGAAGGAGGTAATCAATGGAGTCAAACCTAAAAATTGAATCGCTGGTACCTGAACTGAACACTTCTCTCGAAATATAGAGAAGTAGAAATCTCCTCCAGTTCATTCTGGGTTGATCTGGGACATCTGGCTAGTTATTATGGATCTTACGTATTACAAATCAGCATAATCCCATAAATGTCATCTAAATTGGATCTGTCAAGATCACTTTGGTTATAGCCGATTTAAGAATTAAAATCGTCATTCTCATCGATAGACCGTAATCCCCAGTGGCGCAAATATCTAAACATTAAAGCGGATAAAAAGTGCCCCATTGAATTAAGATCACCTTCAATACTGATGTATTGGTAATCTTCAACACCATTTATAGTTAACATTCTTTTTAGGATATTATAGGCAAATCGTGAGGAATCTTTTGACAGATCAAACTTTTGACCAAAATCAGGATTCAGGATAAACTCTGCCTTCCCGTCATCTTCCTCCGCCATTTTTCCATCAACAGTTGGTTGTGTACTCATACGATCCCTTTGGCCAAACAGGAACTGGAATTGGGCGTCATTTTCAATAATTGTTCTTTTTTTCATAGTTGTGTTTTTTTATATAAATAGTCTGCCTTCCAGAAATCGACAGAACATTTGGCTTGTTTGCCCAATGAACATCAAAAAAGGTATCTCGTTGCTGAGACCTTTCTTTAATTAGTTACAGGGAGAGATTTGGGGGTTCAAAGATTGAGGAGATTTGGGGGGAATGAAATCTGACCTATTGATTATTACTCATTTCTTTAATGCAACAGACAAGTCATCAACCACTTGATGAAGTTGAGCTTCAATCTTTCCATTTACCATTTTGCTGTGTTCTATACATTTCTTACACGGCTTTAGGACGATCATGCCCTTGGTCTTAACCCCGTTTTGCTTTAATAATTCACGGGAGCCTTTAGCCGTATAATTATTTGCTTGTTCCCATTTATACCAAAATCCTTTGACAACCTGTAATTTCGTAGAATAGATGTTATACTTTATCTGATTTTCTTCGACCTCTACCAACAGGTTAAAGTATATATCCATTTGCGTTTTAACGGTATCGCACAAATATTCAATTTGCCGTTTCCCATTGACCACGATTTTTCTTCCCGACTGATCGGCAGTTTGTATCGTATCATTGTAGGTCTTTACGTTGTCAACGAACCATTCCTTCGCAGCGGCATATAATTGATCTGAAGTTTTATTGGGAATATCAACCACGCCAGTGTGATGCTGAGCCATCGCCATTGAGGGAAGGTAGAACAGGAAGAAAATTAATTTTTTCATAATAGACCGCTGGGTTTAAATTTAAAGGAGGAAATTGGGGATGAATTTTGATTTGTTTGATAATCATTTCTTTAAGGCCAGTGTAAGCTCATCAATCACTTCATGGAGTTGAGCTTCAATTTTCTCGATGGCCTCCTTTCCGCTTTTTAAACATTCCTCGCATGATTTTTTAGAATTTTTCCTTGAGACTTTTTGTTTGTCCTGCATTCTTTTTAACCTTAACTCGTCTTTTTCAACAGATTTTTTAAGTCGGTTATAAGTTGAGTTTGGCCATTTACCCATTGATAGTTTTGTGGAAAAAATGTCATATTTAAATTTACCCTCCTTTAATTCTGCCCCAATAGTATAGAAAATATCCATATGCATTTTACCGTTGGTACATTGATATTCTATTTGTCTTTTTCCATTGGCAATAATTTTCTTTAAAGCCAAGTCATCCCACTGTATTTTATTCTTTGATGTATTAAAATTAAGACCAAACCATTCTTTTGCAGCGAGGTATAACTGATCGGAGTTTTTATTAGGTATCTCGATTATGTCAGTATAATGTTGAGCCATCACTAACGATGGTATGAAAAACAAAAGGATAATTAATTTTTTCATGGGTGGAGGCAGGTTTTAATTTGAATCTAAAGGTAGGAAGTTAAAAATAATATACTGCAAGATCGCCGATTTACCATTTACTTTTTCGCTTTTATTGGGTATTCTTCTTCACAGTGGCTCACGACATGCCCCACCTAAAGATTTTTGACCCCTTTTATTAACGTGAAGTCGTGAGCACGTTGATGATTGGGGTCTTTTATTTTGTATTTAAATGAAACCAAATGAAAAAAGAACAGGTATATGGATACCGATTGAGTTAATGAATAATAAGAAATTAGACTGGACAAATAAGGTATTACTCGCTGAAATAATATCTCTAAGCCTGTTGAAAGAAGGATGTCATGCCTCAAATGAGTTTTTTGCAGGATTATTGGGTATTAATAAAAGTGCAGCGTCAAAACGGATTAGTCAGCTGAAGAATCTGGGGTACATTCAAACTAAAGATATATATGATAAAACAAACTGTGTCGGGCGGTTAATAACAATAAAATCAAAATATACTGTTACTGGCTCACCTGTTGAAGGGTCTATTAATCCCAAAAGTAATCAGACACAAAAGCTGGAGGTAGTTCCCAAACCACATGGGGGTAGTTCCGATGAGAACCAGGGGGTACTTCCTGATAGACCACAGGATCGTTCCCAGACGACAAAGGGGGTAGTTCCCGAACGACTAGGGGGTAGTTCCCAGAAGAACCCTATTAATACAACTAATAATTCAGATATATTAATACAATATACTAAACCAGATACTGGGGAAAATGAAATTGAGAATTTTTCTTTAAAGAAAAATCAAGCCATAACTGAGCAAGACTTGACAGACAAGAAATCTGGTGTTGTTGAACCAATTCCTGACATATTTTTTGAAGTCTTGGATAAGCGGGATATTTCTGGGTGGAATAGTTTGTCGGCTAGAGAGGCTGGAATATTTTATAAATATAAAAAACAATTCAACGAGTTTCTCGATGCCAATCCTGATCTGGAGGATAGGGTAAGGTTGTAAATTAAGATTCTCAACCCGAACGCCAGTGAGTCTTGTTCTCTGATAAGGTCTAGCAACTAAAATTAAAACAACAATCTCAACAGAAATCGTTTAATCGGGTCTAGGGTACTATATTTAGAAATAAACAAATCCAGTGAACCCGACCATACTCATCGTCCAGCAATCTGAAAACGATATTAAATAAAAATTATAAGGAAGGCTCTCAAATGAACGAACGCTAGTGAGACTTTTTGGACCAGTATACTGGGTAAACCAACCTCACCCCCCAATTCCGCTCAACCCCCCTCTCCATTAAATTGAGTCATTGATTAGGATGTATAGAATGTTGGAATGATAGATTTGCACCAGACCATATAATCTTAAATCTGGGACGCTTTCTTTATCTTGTAGGCTAAGACACAGGCGTGGAGGTATTGTTTGTCGAAATGACTCCCAGAATTCAACTGGCAACAGACGGATGTAATACGCACTAATAGAGCAGGTAAAGATAGTCTTAGAGAGGATGGGATAGTTCAACCAGAGTATCGGAAGGTTTTTATTATAGTGCCACGTATTGAAGATTCCACAGAAAAACCAGAAAAATTTTTAAATCAGATCTTGGGGGTCTTTCAAGTTTTAGTCAATTTTTGGCCAGCATTCACGTTTTACACTATACCCCATATACGGAAAAAATGACCCCCTGGCTGGAAGAGACGGGATACGGGGGGCAGGGACGTTTTAATCTGATTGTCCCTCAGCAACTTCTGAGGGGGGAGTTTGACGTTAAAATCATTGGGAACCGAACATTCAGATCCACAAAGTGCCAGTCAATTTTAGGTATGTAATGGATCCCCAATTAATTCTATATTGATCAATTTGCCCAATGATATGCATCATCCCAACAGGTCAATAACCTAAGTTAATTTGTTAATAATTAAGTCATTTTTGAAGATTAATAACATAAATTTTGTCTAAATTTACAGCCAATATTGTTTGTTCATTTTGTGGCAAAAATAATACAATGTATACCTCTATATTATTATGTTATCAATTCTGGACCAATTTCTGGCCCAATTTTACATCAACTGTTTTTGGTCTACTTCTTGGACTTCCGATCGCTTTGTGGACAAACAGAATAATTACTAATTATCAAGACAAACTAAAATACAGGGATCGCAATCAAAGACTCCATAATGCTATTAAAATAATTCGTCAGACTTTGGTTGAAAATGATGCTAGACTTCAAACAGCAATTTCGATAATAAATAACAATAAAGTTCAGTTTGATATTCAGTTAGATATTTCTGCTTGGGATGCTGTTAAAGACGATATTACAGGTTATCTGCACGACACTAATTTAAAGAAAAAATTAGCATATCATTTTTCAATGTTAACGACAACGGCTAAATTAAATACCTTATACTTGGATTTTTCTGCTGGAGTAGCTTCTGCATTAGGTGGAAATGAAAAAACTCGTGATAACCTGAAGAATTATCTACTCACGACTACTGCCTCTCTTTCATCTGAAGTTGCTGAAATACTATTGCTTATAGATAGTCATTTGTTAAATAAATAACTAATACAATTCTTATTTTAAGACAAATATATGAAGTGTCCCAAACCTAAATAGAGATATATGAGCAACAGAAATAGTCCTAACCCAAAAAAAAATCATACCCATATGATCCCGCCAAGCAAACCTCAACAAATTATTCAGCCTCCCATTTCAACCACTATGCTTGATAAAATGATTGACGGACGTGAATTCGAAAGTCTATTAAGATATCAGTACCATAATGTAAATATTATCGGAGAACTTCAAAAAAGTATACAAGAGATTAAGGCAATTAGAAATAGACCTGTGGTTTGTTATGTTGCAAATGTTGTCAAACCTACAAGTACTTCAATATCAATTGAAGATTCAGATGATTTGCCATTTAATGAAATGATTGCTTCATTACCCTCTGAATGTAAAGCTATAGATATAGTATTAGTTACCCCTGGAGGTTTTGCACATCAAGTTGCAAAGTTTGTAAATAAACTTAGACCAAGATTTGATAATATTGGATTTATTTTGCTTAATAAATCAATGAGTGCTGGAACAATTTTTATTACTTCGGGTGATGAAATTATCATGACAAACCAGTCACAAATTGGCCCAGTTGATCCCCAAGTGAGGACTAAAAATGGAGAATTCATTCCCGCACAGGCTATTTTAACTTTAATAGAAGAGATTAAAGTTCGTGGTGAAAGTCTTCTCAAAGCTGGGTTAAAACCTGCTTGGACAGATTTACAAATACTAAATGGAATTGACCCCAAAGAAATCGGTTACGCGATGAATGCAAGTAACTACTCAATTCAATTAGTCGAAGAATATTTATATAATTACAAATTTAAAAATTGGGCTACACATTCCGATATGGTAACAGTAGTCACCGATAATGATAAAAAGGTTCGCGCAAATGAAATTGCAATAATGTTATGTGATCATGGTAAATGGAAAAATCATGGACATGCAATAACAAGAGAAGCAGCATGGGATGTTTGTAAATTAAAAATTACTCATGCGGAGACAATTACTGGCCTTGACAAGGCTATGCGGAGAATGTGGGCTTTATATTATTGGATCTTTGAAAACACTTCCCTTGCTAAAGTGTTTATATCAGAGAATTACTGTATTATGCGTGGGGATAATAATGGAGTTAAAAAATAACTTATGGACGCAAAAAATAGAATGTTAATAGAGCTTGGTTTTTCTGACAACTTTATCAATACTTTAAATAATAGCTCATTCGAATCTAATATAAGTGAAATTGATTCTGCATTTTCTTGTTACGAGTCTATCAGTATTGGTGGTTCAGACTTTACTTCTCTTATAATTGAAAGATCAGAAGAACCTATTAATATGAATATAGTTCATTCTGAAAATAAATAGCAAAGTTTAATGTGAAAGTGGTTATCAAAGGTCATTAGAAAATGAACCTATCTCAAAATGATTCATCAAAACCTAGCGTAAACCTAGCGGATAAAAAAAACACCCACACAATTTAATGTGTAAGTGTTTGATTCAGTGGGTGGGCCCAGTAGGGCATGATCCTACGACCCCCTGATTATGAGTCAGATGCTCTAACCAACTGAGCTATAGGCCCTAAAAATTCATAGTTGAATTTCGGAGTGCAATTTTACTCAATAAAGCCGTATTTTCCAACTTTTTCACCAAATTAAATCTCAGGAATAACTTTTAGCAAAATATTCACTACATTATGAACATTGTCCCCAAAAACCTTGAGAATCTCTTCCCACGAAACAGGCGCCTCATCACTCTTCCAACTATCATAATCGGTCGCCATGGCAATCGCAGCATACGGAATACCAAGCTCGTTGGCTAGCATACACTCCGGAGCCGTACTCATGTTGATCATGTCGCCTCCCCAAATCCTGAACATATGCGACTCCGCCCTTGTCGAGAAACGTGGACCTTCAATTGTCAATATACACCCTTTGGAGTGAATGGTGAGCCCGAGCTCATGCCCTGCGGCAATCAGCCTATCTCTCAGATAATTGTCGAAAGGATCGGCCATAGGCGTGTGCTTCATCTCATGCGGCTCAAAAGATTCGAAAAAGGTAATCTTGCGGTGACGTGTGAAATCAATAAACTGGTCAGGAATAACCAGATCACCCCTCGAAATATTTTCACGAAGGGATCCGCAAGCCGTGGTAGCCAATATATGACTGCATTCCAGATGATTAATCGCATATATATTAGCCCGGTTATTAACCTGTGTAGGAGGAATAGTGTGCTTACGCCCATGTCTGGAAAGCAGAACAACCTCCACTCCGCCAATTGTTCCGCTAATAAAGTCAGAACTCGGATCTCCATAAGGTGTTTCAACAGTAATATGTTTCGAATCTTTTAGTATTTCGGGATTCTCTAGTCCGGAGCCTCCAATAATTGCAATTTTAGGCATAGTAAGAAATATTTAAAAATTAATCTGATTTAAATTCAATAAACTAACTCTGCGCAACTCCGCGCTCCTTCTCAGCGTGCTCCTATATAACTCTTTTTAATTGCTTGATATTGCTTGAAAAAGTTCTGCCTCATAATTTTAAATGAAAATATCTGACTTTTAACGTTCAAAGGTGCA
>CAINLJ010000269.1 GCA_903850335.1 uncultured Bacteroidia bacterium
AAACGGTATTGAAATCGATGAACGATATTTTCTGAAAGATTGATTTTGTCCTGCCTTTCAGGCAGTTGCTAAGTATGCTTTACTGTCCTTAGGTCGTTGACCTAAGGTTATGAAAGTAGAGTACATTTGGTGTTATGTGGCATATGAAAGCAGCATCCTGATACAAAGATTCGTCATTAAAGAAAATTAAACATGAAAAAAGCAGTATTATTTCTTATATCATTTACAGGTATACTGATTAATTGCAATAGCCAGATAATTAATAAAAAACAACAAATAATTCATGATATTGATAGTATAAGAACAACCTATCATATTCCGGGTCTTACATTTGGAGTAGCCAATTGTGATAGCACCATAATTTTGGGAGGATTAGGCGTAAGGGAAATAAATACAACTGATTCAGTTACAATAAGCGATTATTTTAATTTTGGTTCTTTGGGAAAAGGATTTACATCATTTATGATTGGAAAACTTGTTGATGAAGGCAAAATATCTTGGAATACCCAATTTTTTGAAATGTTTCCTGAATTGAAGCAGTCCTCAAGAAAGGAGTATCTCAATTTATCTTTAAAAGATTTACTTTCGATGAGAACAACCTTAAAAAGCCTAAATAAATTTCCTGACTCGAAAACATTAATTGATGGGTATAATGAACAATACGTCAAAAATAGGTTTTCAAATTATTTATTTGCTAAATACACTCTTACTTTGGAACCGGTAAAATATGATTCAGGACAATTTTACCATTACACAAGTATGGGTTACGTTCTGGCAAATTTGATGCTTGAGAAGGCAAGCGGACTATCATACGCTAAATTATTAGAGAAAACCAATAAAGATATTGGGGTAAATTTTTTAATTGGTTGGCCACAGCAGTTAAATAAAAAGCAGCCAAGTGGACATTTTATCCCATCTGAAATGGGATTTGGAGACTACAATGGATTGTCTGTTGTAAATGGAGATAAGTATACTGGGTGGGTTGAAGATTGGTTTTATTATTTAATTCCATCTGGTCATCATAGTGTTTCAGTCATTGATTATTTGAAGTACCTTCAATTGAATCTTAACGGAATAATTGGTACAAATAATTACTTGAAAGCTTCGACATATGATTTTATTTTCAACGGAGCTACAGAATATTCAATGGGTTGGGGCAATGAAATAGTAAATGGCAATCATTATTATAGTCATACTGGCAGTACAGGGAATTTTATGGCAAGGGCAATAATTATTAAAGAGCAGAAAATAGCAATTGCAGTACTTATTAATGCAGGGAATAACGAGTCAAGCGAAGGTATACGTCAGATTACTCAATACCTTGAAAAAAATACGCCACATAACAACGACCTGCGGAAAAACATATACGAGTAAACAACTGCCTGAAAGGCAGGACAAAGACATAAACGGTATTGAAATCGATGAACGATATTTTCTGAAAGATTGATTTTGTCCTGCCTTTCAGGCAGTTGCTAAGTATGCTTTACTGTCCTTAGGTCGTTGACCTAAGGTTATGAAAGTAGAACACCTTCGGTGTTATCTGTTGATCAGAAAAGCCAACTTGTTAATCGGGATCATGACCACATTGTCAACAATCTGCGATTAATGAAAGTAGAGCACATTTGCTGTTATCCGCTGACTTGAAAAGTCAGGATTTTCATAACCGCATGGTCAACAACCTGCGGAAAAACATATACGAGTAAACAACTGCCTGAAAGGCAGGACAAAAACATAAAGATGAGTTACACGCAACTTTTACATCACATAGTTTTTAGAACTAAGAACAGTAAAAATACGATTCCGGAACAGCATGCTAATGAATTGTATGCTTACATCATGGGTGTTATTAACAACAAAAATAGCCTAAAGAGTATTCGGGCAAATGGTTGTCAATCAATACGAGCTTTTCAGATATTCGACTTTTGATACATCAGCTACTGTGCATATTAACTATTTTCTGTAAATATTAAGGAAGTGTCCTGCACCTTAAAAAATACTCCATTGCTTTACTCACATCAAATGTCATGAAACTTATGAAATCAATGAAACTGACTAACTTCAAATTAGCTGTCCTGGGTACCATTGGAATCCTGTTTGGAACACCAGGAGTTCCAAGTGTTGTGAATGCCCAAACAGGCAATAACCATACTGAAAGTTCAGTTGTAAAGGCCAATCAATCAAATCATTGTTCATGGTTACCTTTATCAGAAAATCAAAATTCTACCCTTTCACATGAAGCTGATCAATTTCTTAGCTCATTAGATTGTAAGATGAGGGTTCTGGATTGTGAATATGAGGGATCTAAATTAAAATATCTGAAATCTATTGAAGACTCTAAGACTAATAGCTCAGCCTCAAAATGGCATTGTGATCTTCAGACAGCAATTGTTCCTGAAAGTAAGGAGGCCCTTGATCTTACGCTTAGTTTTAAACTTACTGAAGGAGAATTAAAGTCTTCAGGCATTGCAGCCGCCTTTGACATAACAAACTGGAGTCCCGAAAACTATATCCTCGCTCCTGCTGCAGTCTACAATGGTAATCGTTACAGGATACTTACGGTCCAATATCCCCCCTATATCTATGATTTGGGCAATAAGCCGCTGGATATGCCCGTTACAATAACGAATGTCTTACATTTGAACGAAGACAATTCTCCCGGAAAAATTGAGATGCTCACCGGCAGCTGCTCCACACCTCTGCTTAGCTTTTACAATCCCAGACTGAAAAGAGGATGGATCATGTTAACGACTCAAGGCACGCAGTTTGGTAATTCCGGTTTAATTATCCAGGAAGATCTATCCAGAAAAAGGGCAACATTTGTTTTAAGTGCACCCGGAGTGCGTGAATTTCGATATGTGATGACCGGTTTCACAAAAAGCAGCGATAAACCGGCCGATTTCAGATCTCACGATGAGGTAAAACTAAAGATGCGGATTTATAATTTTCCTGCTGCTGATTTACAGGCTTTCTATGATAAGGTATTTACAATCCGAAAAGAGTTAAGTGGGCCAACTGTTTACCGAAATGTGGCTCCTTTCAGTGCTATAAATGATATCATCCTTGATCATCACGATAAAGTCAAATATTACGAAGATAATAAGTATGGATACATCTGTTCAGAACCCAAAGGGGATCAGCCATACTGGCATCTTCAAGCCGGATGGGGCGGTGTTCCGGCCTTCTCATTCCCTCAGGTGATCCAACTTACTCCCGAACGGCTAAGACGAATTACAAATAGTTTTGATGTTCTTAAGATCATGCAAGGGAAAACGGGTTTGACCCATGGCATATTTATGAAAGGTGAATTTTTTGGGGATAATTTCAAAGAGAAGGAGCAAAACCATGATATCGCGATGGTTCGTCGCAATGGAGAAATGCTCTTCTTTGGAATCCAATCGTTGGAATTACTTAAAATGCAGGGGAAATCATCCAGTATTAAAACCGAATGGGAAGAGATGTTCCGGAAACAGGCCGACGGCATCGTGCAGATCTGGAAGAATTACGGGCAGTTCGGACAATTTATTGATGTTGAAAATGGGAAGATGGATGTTAACGGATCCACTGCAGGAGCTGTCTGCATAACTGCACTCGTGCTTGCTTCGGAATATTTCAGGAATCCCGCATACGGGAAAATAGCCGAAGAGGCCGGAAGGTACTATTACAAAAGGGATTTAGTAAAAGGGTATGCCGGCGGAGGACCTGCGGAAATATTACAGTCTCAGGACAGCGAGTCAGCCTATGACATTACGGAGGCTTACATGACATTATTTGAAAAAACAGGCAATCCAGAGTGGTTAAAATACGCAAAAGATGCGGCAGCCCTGTTTGCCACCTGGACCGTTTCCTACGATTACATCTTCCCTCCCGGAAGTGTAATGCATCGAATTGATGCACGGGCAACAGGGGCAGTATGGGCAAGTATCCAAAACGCGCATGGGGCTCCGGGGATGTACATCCTATCAGGCAATTTCCTTTTAAGATTGTACCGTGCATCTGGTGACAGAAGATATATGGAGTTGTTGAATGACATTGCCCACAATGTCGTGCAATATACAACCACTGAAAAAAATCCGGTCGTTCCCAAAGCGGTTCCTGGCTCTGTCTCGGAACGTGTAAACCTGAGTGACTGGGAAGGAACTGAAAATATCGGAGGAAGCATACCCGACGGAGACTCCAACATGGCATGGGGCATCGTTACATCCCTGACAATCACTGAAAACCCTGGGATATATCTTCGTTTTGATACCGGAGATCTATTTGTGTTTGATAATGTCGAAGCAAAAGTCATAAAACGTGACAAGGAAAACAGTACGCTAAGCATTACAAATCCTACACCCTATGACGGGAGAATATCCCTGTTCTGCGAGGATAGCAAAATGGCAGGAACTGTGCTCGATCGTTACGCATTTATGAAATGGCCTAAAGTAATGGTCAAGTCAGGAGAGACCA
Source organism: uncultured Bacteroidia bacterium (assembly GCA_903850335.1). Classification (GTDB taxonomy): domain Bacteria; phylum Bacteroidota; class Bacteroidia; order Bacteroidales; family Prolixibacteraceae; genus JAAFHB01. Next base: position 4,450 of record CAINLJ010000269.1, read on the forward strand.
TAGTAATTCAGGTTACGTCTGACGGATTGATTAAAAAACTCTGATTGACTAAGTTTGACATACGTTGTCCTGATTTAATAATTAAGTTTGTAATTCCGTTTTTCGAATCCTTAAAAACTAACTTCCATGAGAATCGTAATTATTGGTGGAACAGGGCATATAGGCACTTTTCTGGTTCCAAGGCTAGCACTTGCAGGACATGAAGTGATCTGTGTCAGTCGTCAGGAAAGAGCCCCTTATCTTGACCATGCCGCATGGAAATCGGTTAAAATGCTCTCCATTGACCGTGAAGGAGCAGAAAAGAAAGGCATTTTTGGATCACAAATCCGTCAGCTTTCGCCTGATGCCGTAATCGACCTGATTTGTTTTACATTGGAGAGTGCGATGGAACTTGTTGAGGCATTACAGGGTCATATTCAACATTTTTTACATTGCGGTACCATCTGGGTTCACGGACACAGCGAGGTTGTACCCACGGATGAGAATCAATTCCGTAAACCTATCTGTGATTATGGACAGAAGAAAGCTGCAATTGAAAATTACTTACTCACACTTTCCCGAAAAACCGGTTTTCAGGCCACAATACTCCATCCCGGGCATATTGTTGGTCCGGGATGGATGCCTGTGAATCCGCAAGGAAATGAAAATCCGGAAATATTCAGACGACTGGCTGTAGGGGAAGAAGTTTGTATCCCAAATTTAGGAATGGAAACACTGCATCATGTTCATGGTGATGATGTAGCTGCGTCTTTCTGTCAGGCATTAACAAACTGGAATAATGCTGTTGGTGAAAGTTTTCATATTGTTTCACCTCAAGCGCTTACTTTACGAGGTTATGCTATCGCTATGGCTAAACGATTTGGGAAGGAGCCAAATCTTAGCTATTTGCCATGGGAGGAGTGGAAGAAAACAGTGAGCGAAGAAGATGCAGAGGCAACCTGGGACCATATCGCACATAGTCCAAACTGTAGCATCGAAAAAGCCAAACGACTTCTTAACTATAATCCGAGGTATACTTCATTACAAGCCATTGAAGAATCTGTGAAATATTTACTTTAACCTGAATAATTCATTGACTAAATTAATAAACCAACGTAATGTTCGAATTCTATATTTCGTTATGAGAAAGGTAATTAAAAGTCTTTTGTTGCTTAGTTTGATTTTATTTGCAAATTTGCTCGAAGCGGCATCATTTAAACCGGAGAATCTAAGGTGCAATCAGTTATTAAATCCCACGGGAATTGATATCATTGCGCCGGATTTATCGTGGAACATAAAAACTGAACAAAGAAACTGGCAACAGTCTGCCTGTCAGATATTGGTTGCATCGGATACAATAAGCCTGAACAGTGACAAGGGTGACATTTGGAATACCGGCAAGGTCTCGTCTTCCGAATGTTTATCAATCCCCTTCTCTGGAAAACCATTGATTTCTCTTCACAAATATTTTTGGAAAGTAAAAGTCTGGGACAAAAATGGATTGGAATCACCCTGGAGCAACACCTGTCTATGGACAATGGCAATGTTGAAAGCTTCTGACTGGAAAGGGAAATGGATCGCTTCTGATCTCCAGTTATCACCACTTCAAAAAGAACTCAAGGCATTGCCTGATTTTGGAATGGAGCCTGAATCCGAGATGTGGCAGTTAAGTGAAGTAATACGTAAAAAAACGGATACAATAACTTATTCGCCTGCAGTTTACATTCGAAAAGAATTTTCTGTAAATCCAAAAATAAGTTATGCAGTTGCCAACATTTGTGGTCTGGGATTGAATGAATTATATCTAAATGGAATCAAGGTAAGCAATGAACTCTTGAATCCTGCATACACGGATTATCAGAAACGTGTTTTGTATCAATCGTACGATGTCACAGGATATCTGTCACAAGGAGAGAACACGATAGGTGTAATACTGGGAAATGGCTGGTTCAATCTAGTGATTCCTCATGTATTGCGATATTATGCTGCAGATTATATCGACACTCCGAGGTTGCTGGGTCAGATCGACATTTTCTATGAAGACGGCTCAAGACAAACCATTGCCTCTGATAATACATGGAAATTCACAACAGATGGGCCTATCCGGTTCAATAACATCCTTAGCGGGGAGACGTATGATGCGAATAAGGAGATAGTGGGATGGAACAAAAAGGGATATAATGAAAATAACTGGAAAAAGGCCCTTGTTACCGATGGTCCGGAGGGTAAGCTGGAGGTTCAGCATTTATATCCCGTTACAATTACTGATTCAGTAAAAGCAATAGCGATAAGGCAAATAGAAAAAGGTTTTTCATTTGATCTTGAAAAAGAGATTACCGGCTGGTGCAGTGTAAAGGTTAAAGGGTCGAAAGGGACAAAAATAATTGTAAAATTTCCGGGTGCAGGCTCTCATACACTCGGCCGATACCAGACATATGAGTATATTCTCAAAGGGGGAAAACAGGAGACGTTTAGTGCCAGGTTTAGTTACAATGGAATTAAGACGGTCGAAATATATGGTCTAAAGTATAAACCTGTTTTAAGTGATGTAATTGGAATATCAGTGAATACTGCATTACCTGTTGCAGGAAAATTCGCATGCTCAAATGAAGTATTTAATGAGCTGAATTCTATTCTTGTGCATACCATGAAAAATTATGTTGTTCACATCCCCAATGACCCGGTACGCGAAAAGGCGGGGTGGACTCAGGATGTTGAGACAGCTTTCGATGCCTATGCTTTTGCCTTTGATTCCCATGAAATGTACAATAAATGGCAACATGATTTTCTGGATATTATTCATGAGAACGGCTACGTACCGCCTGTAGCACCCGGGAGGTTTGACGGACCTACCATAAACGGTCCATGGTGGGGTGGAATGATTGTTTATTTGCCATGGAAGATTTATCAGTATTATGGTGATAAAAAAATCCTGTCGGAGAGCTTTGAAGCCATGAAAAAATATACAGGTTATCTGAATACTATTGACAGCAGTTACGTTGTTAAATGGGGCCTTGGTGATTGGCTTGAACCAGGCAGTGTAAGGCCGGTAATGACGCCTGTTCCCTTCACCTCGACAATCGGCTTTTATAATTCAGCACTCATCACTTCGAAAACTGCGGCAATTCTTGATTACATTGAAGATGCAAAATATTATGGAGCACTGGCTGAGAAGATTAAGGCAGCGTTCAATAAGCAATTTTTCAATCCTGAATCTGCCAGATATGCAAAATATAGTCAGGCTTCACAGTTAATGCCGCTCTATTTCAATCTCGTTCCGGACAATAAACGTCAGGCAGTGTTGGACAATCTGGTTCGAAAGATTGAATCCGACTCCAATCATGTGGGAACAGGATTCGTAGGAACTCCCTTAATCCTTGCTGGTTTGTCAGATCTTGGAGAAGGAGAATTAGCCTACAAAATGGCTAATCAGAGAACCTATCCGGGCTGGTATGATATGGTTTTTAACCATGGCACGAAAATATTTAAGGAAGACTGGAAAGGTGGTCTCGTTCAGATGCCTCCTTTGGGAGGAAGTCTTGGTTTTTGGTTTTACTATTCGCTTGCCGGTATTCAGCCAGATCCGGCAGCTCCCGGATTTAAAAATGTAATCATAAAACCCGAATTCAATAAGGAATTATCCTGGGTTAAGGGGGAATATCAATCGCTTTACGGAACGATTAAATCTGAATGGATACGTGATAAAGATAAGTTTGTTGTTAATATTCAGATACCAGCAAACACATCTGCAAGAATAATACTGCCAACAAGTACATTTTCAGATATTTCCGAAAGCGGTAACATGTTAACTAACAGGAATGATATCACTTTTATTTCTTCAGAACACGGGAAGTCTGTGATTGAAACCGGTTCTGGCGATTATTCGTTTAGTGTCAAACTAAATCATTAGGAATTCTGTATTAAATTTTTCTGTCCATGAATAAAATTTTGATATCCATAACATTAGTTCTATTACTTAACTTTCTTTTTTTATCAGACTCCATTGGGCAAAGCAAAACTAAGGGATTGCTATCTGACAATGACTTTAAATACCTTGAAGGTCTTACAAAAGATGTGGTAGAACGCTCACGCATCTATCCCGGACAAACTATTTCAAAAGATTTTGGCAGCAATAACAGCGGAGGTATTCTGATCAGACCAGGCGGTAGTGATTGTTATCCTGCCTTTTGGATACGGGATTATGCCATGTCTTTAGAAAGCGGTTTTATCACTGTTAAAGAGCAAAAGCACATGCTCGTACTCACTGCCTCTACCCAATGCGATCAGACCTGGATAACGGATGGTGGTAGTATGATTCCAATGGGTGCCATCCCTGATCATATTCGAATTTACAATAGCATCCCAATTTATTTCCCTGGTTCGTATGACTATAAGGGACAAGGGAACAAAAAATGGGGAATGATGCCCCCATATTGTGACCAGTTTTATTTTATCGATATGGCATATTTTTACATTAAAAGTAGTGCTAATATCAAATTGCTTACCGAAAAAATTAATGGAATCACTCTGATTGACAGGCTTGAAATGGCTTATAAAACTCCTCCAACCAAACAGGATGGGGTACTCGTATATGTAACGGAAGATTTCAGAGGTGTAGATTATGGGTTCAGAGATGTCATTTCCATCACAGGAGAGCTTTGTATGCCTTCGTTGCTAAAATATAAGGCTTCAATTGAACTGGCAGAACTTTTGACCATTCTTAAGAATAGGGACAAGGCAGAAACCTATCATGCCAATGCCAGGAGACTAAAGTTGGAGATACCCCAACATTTTTCAGATCCCCGTGGTATGTTGCTTGCCTCAACGGGGAAAAGCAATCAGGCAGATATATGGAGCACCGTAATGGCTATTTATTATAATGTCCTTGAAGGAGAACAGGCACTAAATGCCTCTCGCGTACTTGCTGAAGGTTACAAAAAAGGCTTACTGGCAAAACGGGGAAATATAAGACACATCCTGATTGGCGAGGATTTTAGTGAAAAATCTGCCTGGGAGAAAAGTCTTGTAAGAAAAGGAGATTATCAAAATGGGGGATATTGGGGAACACCAACAGGATGGGTTTGTTCCGCTATTGCGAAAACTGATACAGATGCGGCTAAACAACTGGCCAAAGAATACATTGACAATTTGCGTGCAGGCGATTTTCGGAAAGGTGGTAATTTTGGGGAGCCTTGGGAGTGTTATAATCTGGACGCCCCGCAAAATGCAATCTACATGACTACCGTTTCCTCCCCTTACACTGTTTTTAAATCCTTTCAGAACCAATGATATAGCTTTCATAATCAACATATTTACAGTAACACAATAAACTAAGACAAATGAACAACAAATTTAAGATTGGAGTGATTTTGGTTTTGCTTTTGGCAATTTCGTCAGTGCAAAACATGGCCAGTGCGCAGTACAAGACTGAAACTGCTGAGCAAAAAAGTAAAAGGATGGAGTGGTGGACCAATGCCCGCTTCGGAATGTTTATCCACTGGGGATTATATGCTCTGCCTGCACGTCATGAGTGGGTTAAGAATAATGAAAGGATGACAAATGAGCAGTATCAGAAGTACTTTGAAGAATTCAATCCAGATCTTTTTAACCCAAAGGATTGGGCAAGAATGGCTAAGGAGGCAGGAATGAAGTATGTGGTATTGACGGCAAAACACCATGAAGGATTCTGTCAGTTTGATTCAAAGTTTACCGATTACAAATCCACGAATACCCCTTTCGGCCGGGATGTCATCAGGGAATATGTCGATGCTTTAAGAGCTGAAGGATTAAAAGTTGGATTCTATTATTCGCTTATCGACTGGCATCATCCTGACTACACAATAGATAAGGTCCATCCTCAACGTCAGGAATCCGATTCGGCTTATGTGCGTTTGAATAAAAACCGTGACATGTCAAAATATCGTGAATACCTCAAAAATCAGGTACGAGAATTATTGACTAATTATGGTGAAATCAGCGTGATCTGGTTTGATTTCTCCTTCCCTGGCAAGAATGGAAAGGGTCGTGACGACTGGGGTTCTGAGGATTTACTAAAAATGGTGCGTACACTTCAGCCTGGAATCATTATTGACGATCGTCTGGATTTGAAAGACAAAGATTATGGATGGGATTTTGAGTCTCCGGAACAATATAAGGTAGAGAAATGGCCTGAACACAATGGTAAGAAAGTTGCTTGGGAAACTTGTCAGACATTTTCAGGATCATGGGGATACTATCGTGATGAAAACACCTGGAAAAGCACACCTCAGTTATTGGAACTGCTGATCGAATCGGTTAGTAAAGGAGGTAATCTCCTCCTTAATGTCGGGCCAACAGGTCGTGGCGTATTTGACTTTAGGGCTCAGGACCGCTTGAAGTCGATGGGCGAATGGATGAAATTTAATAACCGGTCTATCTACAACTGTACAGAAGCGCCGGCTGAATTTATCGCTCCGGCGAACACACTCCTAACTTACAATCCGAAAACAAATCGGTTGTATGTCCATTTGTTAAGTTATCCAATGGGCAGATTAGTGCTTAAGAATATGGCAGATAAGGTAAAGTACATACAATTTTTGCATGATGCTTCCGAGATTAAATTTCAAAAGGAAAAGGGCGATGGTAAGAATAATCTGAATATTGAGCTTCCTATCCAAAAACCACCTGTAGAAATCGTTGTTCTCGAAGTGATCTTAAAGTAGTTCTATGAAATTGCTTATAAGTCTTGTCCTTGGTTTGATTCTCATTGGGGGTTGTAATCGCAACTCTCCAGTGAGTTCAAATGATCCGATTAAAGCCTATGATATAGACTTTAACTGGGGTGAAGGAGGTCCGAATGGATTTGCCAGACCCGGTCTTTGGGCTGATGCTAATCCTGCAGAACATGTTAACTGGTATGCTGAACTGGGTTGTAATGTAATACAGTCCTTCGCAGTTTCATGTAATGGATACGCGTGGTATAAAAATGGTCTGGTTCCTGAACAACCCGGTTTAAAGTACGACTTTCTTACCGAACAAGTTCGACTTGCACACGAGAAAAACATTAAAGTATTTGGTTATTTCTGTGCAGGATCCAATACAAGATGGGGTCTTGAACACCCTGATCTGAGTTATGGAATCCCGTCCAACCCTCATATTCCGTATACTGGTACCTATATTGATTTCTTGTGTTCCTCAATTGAAGATGCAATTAAAAAGACAGGCATTGATGGTGTTTTTATAGACTGGCTCTGGAACCCGGGCGGTACTATGGAGCCCTACCCACCACTTAAATGGTTAGCCTGCGAACAACAGATGTTTGGAGAACTCATGAACCAACCCTTCCCCGGTAAAGAGAAAATAACTTCCGAATTAGAACTTCAGTTCAGACGTAAGGCTATCGACAGGTGCTGGAAACGAGTCAGGGCAATTGTTAAGAAAACAAAACCTGACTGCATCATCTGGTTAACTTCTTGTCAGCTTACAAGCAAAGATATAGCCGGATCGGATATGCTGAAGGAAGTGGACTGGGTTCTGAATGAAGCCGGAGATATTGCAACAACCTCTGCAGTTCGTGGTATGCTTGGACCTCAAACGCGACTGGTTACTTGTCTTGCTAATTGGAATGGACAGGACCCTTCCAAAGTTATTCCGGCAGCAATCAAGGAAAATGTCGGTCTTTATGGTTTTACTAAACCGGTATTGGGTTCACTTATGCCTCCTGTGGATTACTATCTTTCAAAGTCCATAGATAGCCTTAAAGGCGATGAGCGAAACATTGCTGTATTGGTTAGGGCTTATAAAAATCTCTCTTTTGATTACGTGAAAAAATAACTATGAACTATAAAAGATTACTTGCCATCTCATTAATACTGACGTATACTATTCTGTTGAATGGACAAAACATAAATATTATTCCTAAGCCCAAACTGATTTCTGTGAAAAAAGGAGAATTTGCTCTTAACCGTAAAACCATCATTTCCTTCAACGATCCTCAGCTTAAATTTCTTGCAAATTATACCTCGTCAACAATCAGGTCGTTGAACAATATGGAGCTGACTGTTAAAAAACAAAGTGGAACACTACCAAGTATCAGTACTATCAATTTAATTCTTGATGGAAAAGCAAATACAGGTAAAGAAGGGTATCAACTAAACGTAAATACATCCTCCATTACGATAAAGGGAACTACATCGCAGGGGGTTTTTTACGGTGTGCAGAGTCTGTTACAACTTATTCCTTACTCTGGAGATTCTAAAATTCAGGCTCTTGAAATAAAGGATGAGCCCCGTTTTGGATGGCGTGGTTTGTTATTGGATGTTAGCCGTCATTTCTTCACAATTGAAGAGGTAAAGCGACTTATTGATCAGATGGTGGTCTATAAATTCAACCTCCTTCACCTTCATTTAACAGATGATCAGGGTTGGAGAATTGAGATTAAGAAACTTCCGGAACTTACAAAGGTAGGTGCCTGGAGAGTTCCCAGAACTGGATTATGGTGGGACCGTCAACCACCGGAAGAGGGTGAAGCTGCAACATACGGAGGGTTTTATACCCAGGAACAGCTCAAAGATCTTGTCAGATATGCCTCTGACCGATATGTAAATATTCTACCTGAAATTGAGGCTCCGGGTCATGGACTGGCAGCCATAGCTTCTTACCCCTATTTGTCCTCATCAAAAAATAAATTTAAAGTCAATCCGGGGTCTAAGTTCTATACAATTGATGATAACACTTTTTGTGCAGGAAAAGAATCAACATTTGAGTTCCTGGATATTGTCCTGACCGAAGTAGCTGATTTGTTTCCGTTCGAATACATCCATATCGGAGGAGACGAGTGTTATAAGGGTTTCTGGAAAAAATGTGAGGAATGTCAAAAACGGATAAAGGATAATGGATTGAAGGATGAAAATGAATTGCAGAGCTATTTTATTAAACGTCTTGAAAAGATTCTTCAACAAAAGGGTAAGAAACTCATGGGATGGGATGAGATACTTGAGGGAGGACTTGCACCCAACGCAACAGTTATGTCATGGCGTGGAATGGATGGTGGTATTGCGGCAGCAAAGGCTAGTCATCACGTAGTCATGAGCCCTAATAATTATGCATATCTTGACTTATATCAGGGAGATCCTGCCCTCGAACCACCAACATACAGTCTTTTGCGTTTAAATACAGTTTATTCATTCGAACCGGTCCCTGCAGGAATAGACTCTTCCTTTATTCTGGGCGGTCAGGGCAACTTATGGTCCGAAAGTGTACCAACTTTCCGGCATGCCGAATATATGTTCTGGCCTCGCTCCTTTGCCCTCGCAGAGGTTTTGTGGACACCAAAAGAAGGGAAAAACTGGAATGACTTTATTAACCGGACTGAGAAACAATTGGATCGACTTTCACACGCTGATATCAATTATTCAAGCAGCTTTTACGATGCAATTATCAATCCGTCAAAAGATGAGAACGGCAATCTGAAGATCCGGTTAGAAACAGAAATCGAAGGGATGGAAATTTATTATACTTTTGATAATACCTATCCGGATCATCACAGCCCAAAATACAAAAAAGGAGAAATTCTTAGTATCCCAAAGGATGCTGATACGTTCAGGGTTATTACCTACCGGGGTGGAAAGCCGTCTGGAAGAATAATTACTGTGCCATTATCGGATTTGGCTAAGAGACTGAATTGACTTAGAAATTCTAAAACAACGTAGGTGCGACATTTTATTAGGTTATAACTTTAAACAGACAACCATGAATTTATGATCAAATATTTTAGTACTATAAATCCAATTTTATGAAGTTACCAATCAGCCTGTTATTAGCATATTTCCTGATTTCAGCCACGATTGTCAGAGCACAGGAAATCAAACCAGATGACATCACTGCTGCACGCAAAATAAGGCGTGCGGAACTTAATGATCCAATCCGGCCAGAATGGCACCTCACAATTGCAGAGGGAAAAGCTATGCCATTTGATCCCAATGGCGCTATCTTCAAGGATGGTGTCTATCATCTTTGGTACATCTATCAGGACGAAGGGAAGTGCAACTGGCAGCATCTTTCAAGCATTGATCTTTTTCATTGGAGATGGTATGCAAATGATCTTAAACCCAATCCGGGTGATCCGGAACATGACATATTCAGCGGAAATGCTTTTCTGGCAAATGACGGAAATGTAGTTTTGGCCTATCACGGATTAGGAACTGATGGAAATTGTATTGCTTTTAGTAGTGATAAAGATTTGAACGAATGGACAAAGCCTAAATCAAATCCAATCGCAAAACCAGGCTGGGATCCTCACATGTGGGTAGATGGAAATACATACTATCAGATTTCAGGAGGTACTCCAGGGGCCAAACACCCTAATCCACCTGTGCTGTATACCGGAGAATCGTACGACAAACCTATGAAAAAAGCCGGTGAATTTATGACTCATAACATGCCTGATGTAGATGACTTTGAAGATATTTCGTGTCCGGACTTCTTTAAACTTGGTGACAAATGGGTGTTACTATGCATCAGTCATTCAAGAGGTGCACGTTATTATGTCGGAACATGGGACGGAAAACAGTTTAACCCTGAATCCCATCACAGGATGAACTGGCCGGGAGGGACGATATTTGCGCCCGAAACACTACTGGATGACCAGGGCAGACGCATCATGTGGGCGTGGGTTCTTGATCGAAAATCAGGCGTATCCAGTGGAACTATGTCAATGCCAAGAGTCCTGACTTTATCGGAAGATAAGCTTTCGCTGTTAGTCGAGCCACCTAAAGAAGTCGGGCAGCTTCGGTACAGGAAAATGGAGGAAGAACCATTTACAGTAAACACGGGGCAATCGGTTAAGTTGAAAAATATAATTGGTAACAGGGTTGAATTGGACATTACTATTGATCCTGGTCAGGCAAAAAGATTCGGGCTCAAGGTTTTTTGCTCAAATAATGGTCTGGAACAAACGCCAGTTATGATCGACAGAACAAAAAATATCTTGCAGGTAGACATGCGAAAATCAGGCATTAATCACCCTGTTTACGAAGAGTTTGCTATGGCATTTGCATCCCCGGATCCAAAACACAACCCTGTTATTCAGACCGAAGATGCTCCATTCACCTTAAAGGTAAATGAAAAGGTTCACTTGAGGGTATTTCTTGACAAGTCGATGCTCGAAGTCTTCGCAAATGGTCGTCAATGTGTTACGCAGGTACTTTATCCAACCCTTAATGATGCTGTTCACATGGAAGTATTTACTGAAGATGCACCTGTGAAAATTGAACATATCAAAGCATGGAAATTATTTCCGGCGATGCAATGGTAAAATAATAATGTTCAAATTTTAATGTAAATTAGTAGATACGAAACTAACGACATTGGAAGTATTTACAAGACTTTGTTTTGCATTTTCCTTTTTAAGTGCAGTGTTGGTTTGGTGCAACACAAATCAGCAATCTGCACCTAATAGTCTGGCTTATTTATCGGTTTTGGATAACACCCAAACCAGGTCGATTTCCGCCTAGAATATGACAGGAGAGAAAGGAAAGGGAGGGATGGCAATTCCTGATCCTTCAGAGCTTAAGCCTGCTGCCTCAGGGCGGGCTGCCGACAGTTTGGGTCAGGGATGGAAAGTGAAACCCTTTCTTCGTGTAAACGCCGGCCAAACAGTTACATTGATGGATGTTGAAGGACCTGGAACCATTCAGCATATCTGGATGGTTGAAGGGTTAAGCAGGGCGAATATAATCCGATTTTACTGGGATGACGAAACGACCCCATCCGTTGAAGTACCTGCACCAGATTTCTTTGCAGTTGGTCACGAAAAGTTTGCGCGGGTTAATTCAGAAGTTATAGTAGTTAATCCTCATAATGCACATAATTGTTAACAAGGGGAAATATCGCCTTCTTAACGACGATATTGCCTCAGTCGCTTACTGGTATCAGGCTGAGCCGCATCAGCCATTCCCGGAATTGCTTCCGCTAAAATTAAGAAACCCCTTAAAATAAAAGTGTTTAATATAAAGCTGAGTATTATAAATCAATAATGAAATCCATATATTTGTAAAAAGAACTTATATAGGAGCCTCCAAACGAGAAAATTTGTATTAATTGAAGAATTTCTAACCAATACAAACAAGATAGCGATTCAGGGCGTGTTATTTCACACGATGAACTTAGAAAACAGGGCATGGAGATAAGGATTGAATGATCTGATCGCTATTTGATCCGTTTTTGATTGCAGGCAAAATCCTTTCCATATTAAAAGATTGTAACCTTCTGATTTTCATTATGAAAAGAAATCTTATATTACTATCCGCAATTTTTCTTTTCCATTTTACTGCAATTTCGCAGGATAAACCGGCACCTTCGCTTGTAAAGAATAATCAGCCAATACCTAAAGAGGTTATTAAGGCGACCCGCGAATTCAGGGAAAGATTAATGTCAGATCCCTATCGGCCGGCTTATCATTTCGCCTTTCCGGAGGATAATGGCAGACCGGGAGATCCGAACGGAGCCTTCTTTGCAAATGGACGGTATCACCTAATGTATCTTTATAACCGTGAAGGTTACGGATTTTCCTGGGGCCATGTTTCAAGTGCAGATCTGTTAAACTGGCGACATCATCCAGATGCAATCATTCCCGGGAATGGTGATGACGGCTGCTTCAGCGGCGGAGCGTTTTTAGATGACGACGGTTCTGCCGTTCTTTCATATTGGATGCTCTGGGGTGATAAGGGAATTGGGCTTGCAAAAAGCAAGGATCCAAACTTCAATATCTGGGAAAAATCCACAGAAAATCCCATAATTAAATCTGCAGAATGGGGCATTACGGACTTGAAAGATTCTTCAGGGAAGGTTTTTCATGTCGGATCAGCCGATCCATCAAACATCTGGAAAAAAGACGGCAAATATTATCTGGCAACGGGAAATTTACTTGTACTCCGTAAATATGGTTCCAGGGGTGAAGGACTTCCTGCAAATAATGATAAAGACCTTCCCCAGCCTGATGATTCGCTGAATTATCAGGGAGACCGGCTCTATTTATTTGCTTCAAACGACCTTAAACACTGGGAATATAAACACGAACTCTATAAGTCGGATCGTAAATGGACCAGTAAGAATGAGGATGATATGTGTCCCAGCTTCCTTCCCCTGCCTTCAACGCCTGAGGGTGGGAAACCCAGTGGTAAACACCTTCTCCTATTCATCAGTCATAATATGGGCTGCCAATATTATGTGGGAACCTATAAAAATGAATATTTCTATCCTGAAAACCACGGCCGTATGACCTGGAAAGACAATGCCTATTTTGCTCCTGAGGCTTTGGTTGACGGCAGGGGAAGACAAATCATGTGGAGCTGGATCTTTGATGATCGGCCTGACTCTGTAATAAATTTTCATGGATGGACCGGTACCTATGGTCTTCCCAGAACATTATGGGTTGGAACAGATGGTACGCTAAGAATGAGGCCTGTAAAAGAAATCGAAAGTCTTCGAATGAAAGAATCGTATGTATCTGGTATTAAGGTTGCCTCTGGCAGTGTTGTAAAACTTCATGAACCCGGAAAAGAATTAATGGAACTGGAGATTACTTTTCTTCCAAATAATGCCAACCAATTTGGTGCAAAAGTCGGAGTATCTGAAGATGGCCGCGAAGAAACTATCATTTATTACGATAAGACTGAAAAGAAATTAAAATTCGATACGCGGAAATCCGGACTTTCATTTGGACGAAAAATCATTGAAGAAGCACCCTTTGAACTAAGGGATGGCGAGCCATTGGTTTTAAGGATTTTCATTGACAAATCTATCATTGAAGTTTTTGCAAACGACCGGCAGGCTATTGGCAGAATGGTTTATCCTACACTGGGAGGGAGAGGATTAAGTCTGTTTTCTGAAGGTGGAGAAATAATTGCCAGGAGTATCAAATCATGGGAATTGAGTTCTTCTAATCCTTACTAATTACAAAATGTCAATATAACCCGGTTTAAATCATAACCAATTTAGATACCGCAACTAAGTAGTTTTAGAAATTTCGTAATGAATTTACTTACAAAGATATAGAGGCTGCTTAGCTGCCAAATCTTTGTAAAATTATCAGTAAAGCAGGAAATAAAGCCACGTCGTGGCGAAATCTTTGTATATTGCCTATTACTTGATAATTATAAGGAATATTTAATTTTAACCGGACACCAATCACAAGATAAACATCCTATTATCAGGAAAACTCCTTGTTATAAATAAATTTTTATATTTGTAGGATGTCTTACATTCTACTATGTTCAAGAAAATAACCGAATCAAAATCATTAAGCCAACGGATTGAATCTGAAATAGAAGATGCTATCCGGTCTAAAAAGCTTATTCCGGACGAAAGGCTTCCAACCGAAATTGAGCTCAGTAAATCTTACGGAGTAAGCCGTAATGCCTTAAGAGAAGCCCTGCGTAGTCTGGATTCAAAGGGTCTTATCCGCATTGAAAAAGGACGAGGCATGTTCGTTAATAACTTCTCCATGTCGCAAGCCGTATCCTCTGTGAATATGTTTTTGGAGATGAATGCCTCTAAAGAAAACCTGTTACAGATAATCCGGTTAAGGCAAATGTTTGAACCTGAAATAGCTGCCAGCGCAAGCCGGAACAGAACAGCTGATGATCTGAATGTATTAAAGGAAGCCATTCAATCGATGGAACAATGCCCTACGGACCAGCCTACCCAGGAAGCCTTGGAAGACAATAAATTCCATAAATTAATCGCACAGGCAGCACATAACTTTCCAGTTCTGGTCGTTATGAATCCCGTTTACTCCCTGATGCCAAAATTTGTAGACTTCGTTTACGGAAAGACCGAAAACCGAAGGGAAAATACCTTAAAATATCATTGGATGATCTTCGATGCTATTGAAGCCGGAAACGAGATCAAGGTACGGGAAATTATGAAAGAACATTTATCCTTTACGGAACAAACTTTTCTGAATTCATATAAAAACAAGACTGGCAATTAATTCGACTAAATAATTGCCAAGCGTTAATTAACTATTGATAAATGCTGACACCATGAAATTATTTTTAGCGTTAATTTTAATTTATACGGGAATAGTCCCGGTTTTAGAAGCAAAAGACATTGTAAAAGGTCAGATTCTCAAGATTTCTCTTCAAAAAAGGATTCCTTCTGATTCAGTAAAAGGAGCCACAGTAATTGTTAATGAGATCCAGGAATGGAATCCTCAGGAAACAGCTATCATAATCTGCGACATGTGGAACCAGCATTGGTGCAAGGGAGCTACAGAAAGAGTGTCAGAGATGGCACCTTTCATGAATAATGTTCTTACAATTGCAAGAAATAAAGGGTTACTTATTGTTCACGCTCCGAGTGACTGTATCAAATACTACAAGGATCATCCTGCCAGAAAAACAACTCAGAAATTTAGGAGTAACAAGGCTGAGAAGATTGTTTGCGAAGAAAAGTTACCATCTGAGAAGGATGCTGTCTGGCCAATTGACCAAACGAATGGAGGCTGTGATTGCTTCCCTGCGTGCAAGGAAGGAGGTCCCTGGACTCATGAAATTGACGCCTTAAAAATCCTGGATACAGATGCCATTAGCGATTCAGGTGTCGAGATTGCCGGATTATTTGATCAGAAAAAAATTAAAAATGTAATCCTGATGGGTGTTCATACAAACATGTGTGTGATTGGGCGCTCATTTGGGCTTCGTAACATGGTTCGCCTGGGAAAAAATGTGGTTCTGATGAGAGACCTTACAGATACAATGTATGACTCAAAACAATGGCCAAAAGTTTCCCATTTTACAGGTAATAGTCTGATTGATGAGTATATTGAAAAGTATGTTTGTCCTACGATGGTTTCAACGGATTTTACTGGCGAAAAACAGTTCAGGTTCAAAGGCGACACTCGTCCGGTAATAGCCTTCGTAACAGCAGAAAATGAATACCACACCAATCAGCGTTTCCCTGAATTTGCCCATGAATTATTACTGTCTAAGAATTTAAACTGTGAATTTGCTATTGGAAAACCTGTTAGTGAAGGACCAGCAGTCCATAACATAGAGAACCTTCAAATATTAAAAGATGCAGACCTGGTTATTACATGCATCCGACGACGTGCACTGGAACCGGAAAAGATGAAGATTATAAAAGATTATATGAGTTCGGGTAAACCATTGCTTGGAATTCGGACAACCAGTCATGCCTTTGATGCAAAGGGAAATGTTTCAAGATCGGGCGGAGGTGTAGTCTCATCCAATGTACCCGTATCTGATCAATTGGCTCAATGGCCCGAGTTTGATAAAGAAGTTTTAGGTGGTAATTACCAGGGGCATTATGGTCATCTTAAGAAGGGAACAGATGTTTCAATAGTCTCTGGAATGGAGAATCATCCGGTTCTAAAAGGGGTAAATTCTGAAGGGTTCGTGAGTCCGGGATGGTTGTATATAAACCGGCCCCTAAGCTCACCGAATCTTCAGGTACTACTAACAGGTTCTATTCCCGGTCAGCCTGTTCAACCTGTATTATGGATCAATAATCGTAAACAAGGGAAGGTCATTTATACATCATTAGGACACTGGGACGACTGGCAAATAGAAAGTTTCAGAAATATAATGATGAATAGTATTGATTATTTGCTTCATCCCGTAAAGGACTGACAATGAAAAGTGGCTTTTTTACAGTAATGCTTCATATAAGTCTGCTCTTATTATTTGTATTTCAGGGAGTAGGCTCTGAAAAAAGAAGTATTATCACGCTCAGCTGTTCAAAAGAAAATGACCTCTACCAATCCCTGATCAAGTCTAAAATAAAATGTGAAAGGTATGATACCCCGGAAGAAGCGATAAACTATGCGGCTATAAATTCCGGAGTCATGATCCTGGCAGAAGGGTACCCTGAAAAACCTACCTTTGTTGACCTTGCACTGCTTTCTAAGGCAAAAGAAAAAAACCTTAAAATCTACATTGAATTTCCTTCTTCACTGGCTGGTCTGAAAATTGGTAAACCACGTATTGCTTCCTTGGAGCGGGTAGTAGTTTCTTCTGATTCTTTGAGGGGTTTAAGAAAAATGCAGATCCTGGCTTTTCACGACTGCCATTACACCACTGTAATTTCGGAAAATCCACTATTAGTTGTCAGTAAAGTAGCAGGTTTCGATATGGCTGTGTATGGTTTAAATAAAGATTCAACTTTCAGTGCTATCTTGTTTGAGCTTCCACAGGATCGAATCATGGTTTCGACAACCAAATTGAGTCAGTTCATTAAAGCACGCTACGCTCCGGCAAAGGGGATGCAGGTTATCTGGAGTTACCTCATAAGATGGATTGGCAATGATAGCACCAAAACACCCTTACTTGTTTGGAATCCTGCTGTACACCCAACCTATCCGGCATCTGAGAAACTCAAGCCCGAAGCTGGCAGACTCGCAATTCAACGTGGTATAGACTGGCATATAAAATCAAAAATGGTGCTTAATGAACAAGGGTGGGAAGAGTACAAAAAACTTTGGAACCTAAACGATTCCAATATGCATACGACAGTTAAAGCCATAAATAATGCAGCACCTCAACCAAAAGCCGGGCCAGGGGATGGTAGTTATGGTGTCCTTGAAGGTATCGCCTCAAACATCCTTCCCGACGGCAGTCAGCCCACCCGATGGTGGCTTCGCAGTGACTCGAATGGCGAAAGCTCGTTGTCATTTGCTCTTAGGTGGAAGATGGATGGAGATACTAAAAGCAAACAAATTGCACAAAATCTTCTCGACTGGCTTTATTTCAAATCCGGTTTATTTCAAAATGACCCGGATAAATCTAATTACGGTTTGCTTTTATGGGCACCCGGCCAGGCACAGGCATTATATCAGGATAACGATATAAAGGCAATTCTGGGATGTATGGGAACATCAGCAATCCTTGGCACAAATAAATGGGATGAAGTGCTTGTAAAAGACATTCTGGGAAATTTCAGGACTACGGGGATTAACGGATTCAGGGGAGGGAGGATTGAAAATCCGGACTTGTTGCGTCTGGGCTGGCAAAAATACTGGAATGCGCCTACAATACTTTATCAGCCCCACTATGAAGCGTGGACCTGGGCTTCATACCTTTGGCTTTACGATAAAACAAAATGGGAACCACTTCTGGAGCGAACAAGGATGGCTATCACAATGATGATGAAAGCCTACCCCAATAATTGGAGATGGACAAACGGTATTCAGCAGGAACGCGGAAGAATGCTTCTACCATTGTCCTGGCTTATCAGGGTTGATGACCGTCCCGAATACCGTGCCTGGCTAAAAACTATTGCCTCGGATATTGAAAGATGCCAGGATAATTCAGGAGCAATCCGTGAGGAACTTGGAGTCTTGGATCACGGAGATATGGCACCTTGCACCTCGAATGAACAGTATGGATCCGGAGAGGCACCTCTCATTCAGGAGAATGGCGATTGTGTTTCCGATTTGCTTTATACCTGTAATTTCACCTCGTTAGGTCTGCATGAGGCATATGCTGCGACTGGGGATGAGCAATACAAAAGAATGGGAGACAAATTGTCAGAATTTCTGATCAGAATCCAGGTTAAGAGTGAGAAACACAGCGAAGTTGACGGAGGTTGGTTCCGTGCGTTCGATTACAGGCAATGGGAATACTGGGGATCCAATGCAGATTCCGGATGGGGTGCATGGTCTATCGAAACCGGCTGGACTCAGGCATGGATACCTACTGTCTTGGCAATGAGGGAACTCAGGATTAATCTTTGGGATCTTACAAAAACGAGCAAAGCAGGATCAGGATTTGAAACAATCCGTAAACAAATGATCCCTGATGAGCTAATCAAAAACATGAAATATGTTAAATGAACGAATAACAACCAATACTTTATACTTATGGAAAGAAGGAACTTCATAGAAAAAGCGGGATTTGGAATCACCGGAATATCACTTGGAATAACACCTGTTCTTTTCGCCTCAGGTGTAAAAGGGGCAAATGATAAAATTGTTCTTGCGTTGATAGGTGCCGGAGGACGTGGAACAGGGGCAATTATAAATTGCTGCAAGGTAAATGCTAACGTTGTGATTAAGACTGTTTGTGATGTCAATGATATCAAGGCAGGAAAGGCCATACAGGCGATCGAAAAGGAACTTGGCTACACACCAAAGCATTCGCGCAATATGAAGGAGGTTTATGATGACAAGGATATTGATGCGGTCTGGATCGCAACACCTGAGCACTGGCATGCTCTGGCTACAATATGGGCATGTCAGGCCGGCAAAGATGTTTATGTCGAAAAGAATCCTACAATTAACATCCGGGAAGGGCAAAAGATGATTGAGGCTTCTCAAAAATATAAACGTATTGTTCAGGTTGGATTCCAGAACAGGAGTGCTCCCTATGGATTCTCGGCACGTGAATATATCAAAAGCGGTAAGCTTGGTCAGATCGTCCATGTAAAATCCTATAATATGCTAGGTGGATCCAAATGGATGGCTAGGCCAGATGCACAAATTCCTTCAGGGCTCGATTGGGACCAATGGTTGGGCCCTGCGCCATATGTTCCTTATAATCCAGGTATCCATGATATGCAGGAACGTGGCGGGTGGGGCAATTTCTGGGCTTACTCAGGTGGTCACATGGCTGATGATGCCAGTCATGTATTGGATTTAGCCCGAATGGTACTTGATGACCCGGGACATCCGAAATCTATTTATGGCTGGGGCGGTAACAATGCTTGGAATTCCAATCGCGAAGTTCCGGAAATTCAATCAGTCACCTATGATTTTGAAAAGTTTGCGCTCACTTGCGTAAGTGGGAACGCCACAAACTACATGAAAAAGACACCCGTGAACATCAGGATGGATCCTACCCTTTTCCCTGACTGGAGGACAAACGCTACCAGAACGGAGATTTATGGAACCGAAGGGTTAATGTATCTTGGGCGTCATGGTGGTGGCTGGCAGGTTAAGGGTGAAGATTCAATACTTATTGCCCAGGGTGGTGGTATCTTCCCGGATAAGGATCACCAATTAGATTTTATCGAATCTCTACGAACAGGTAAAAAACCCAATGGCTCTGTTGAACAGGCACATTTGAGTGCATCATTAATTCACCTTGGAAATATCGCCTATCGTGTTGGGAATAAACAACTACGGTTCGATCCGGAAAAGGAACGTTTTATCGGGAATGATGAAGCGAATAAATTGCTAAGCACGACGTATCGGGAGGGATATAAAATACCTGAGGAGATATAAAAGTGGCAGTGACCGGGTGACCAGGTTCAGGAATTGAAAGTCAATGAAATATAAAAGTGGTAGTGACCGGGTGACAAGGTTCAGGAACTGAAAGTCAACCGGTCACTGCAGCGAAAATCTACACGGGTGACAAGGTTCAGGAATTGAAAGTCAACCGGTCACTGCAGCGAAAATATAAGGGTGACCAGGTTCAGGAATTGAAAGTCAATGAAATATAAAAGTGGTAGTGACCGGGTGACAAGGTTCAGGAACTGAAAGTCAACCGGTCACTGGAACGAAGATTATAATTAACACATTTATAAACAAATAACCCGGAATCTTTAAATGGAATATCGTGTTTGCAAAAATACATGTTTGGAGTTATCTGTTCTTGGAACAGGGTGCTGGACTTTTGGAGGAGGGAAATACTGGGGTATACAGGATCAAAAAGATGTGAATGCAGTTGTTCACGCCTCTTTTGATCATGGAATAAATTATTTTGATACTGCAGAGGCTTATAATGAAGGAAGGAGTGAAACCTCATTGGGTGAAGCTATTAAGGAGATTCAGCGGGATAAGGTTGTAATCGGATCAAAAGTAAGCCCATCGAATTGTTATAAAGAAACGATGATTAGATATTGTGAGGATTCCCTGAAGCGGTTGCAAACTGACTACATTGATATTTATATGATTCACTGGCCCATCCACACGCACTCCATACGTCATTTCACCGATGATATCCATATAATTGAAAACCCTCCT
Source organism: uncultured Bacteroidia bacterium (assembly GCA_903850335.1). Lineage (GTDB taxonomy): Bacteria > Bacteroidota > Bacteroidia > Bacteroidales > Prolixibacteraceae > JAAFHB01. The sequence continues at coordinate 25,391 of CAINLJ010000269.1, forward strand.
GCAACTGATGAAGCATTAGAGACCCTCCGCTTGTTAAGACAGCAGGGAAAAATCAGGTATTACGGAATGAGCAATTTCAGCAGCAACCGTTTAAGGGATATTGAGGATGAAGGAATAATTGTCAATGAGCTTCCATATAATCTTCTTTGCCGGGGTATTGAATATGATACTCTTCCTTATTGCCATGAGAAGAACATTGGAATAATCAGCTATATGGCACTATTTCAGGGAATTTTATCAGGCAAGTATTCTTCAATTGAAGAAATTCCGGTAATGCAACGCCGTACACGTCATTTTGATAGTCGGAAGAATAAGGAGTGCCGGCATGGTGAAGACGGAGCCGAAAAAGAACTCCTCATCGCATTGGACGGAATCAGAAGGTTATGTAAGAGTACCGGATTTTCGATGTCAGAGGTAGCCATCCAATGGGTTGTACAAAATAACATGATTACATGCGCCCTGACTGGAGCAAGAGATTTCAACCAGCTGCGGGCGAATATAAAAGCAGTTAACTTACCGTTAAGTCAGGAGATGAAGAATGAACTTGAAATTGTAACTGCACCATTAATGAATAAACTAGGCAGACATATTGATTACTATGAAAGTGCTGAAAATGACAGGACCTGATACGTCGGTAAGTCCAAAAATAATTGATGCGCCCTCAGATTTAAAAGAGATATAAAGTTAATTAAACTGCAACCATACTAATACATAATCAAAAATAGAAAGCAGAATAGAGTATAATTTTACACAAGCCAAAAATTGATACAGAATGAAAGCACTTGTTTTAGAAGCATATAATAAATTCTCATATAAAGATGTACCTGACGCTGTCATCGGTTCTGATGAGGTGTTAGTAAAGGTAAAAGCAGTTGGTATTTGCGGAAGTGATGTGCATGGCATGGATGGGAGTACCGGTCGTCGGATTCCACCGGTTATCATGGGCCATGAAGCCTCAGGTATAATTGCAGAAGCAGGGAAAGATATTACAGGGTGGAAAATTGGCGACAGAATAACTTTTGATTCAACAATCTATAAACCCGATGACTGGTACACTCAGAAAGGACATTACAATCTAAGTGACAACAGAAAGGTACTTGGTGTTTCTTGTCAGGAATTTAAAAGAGATGGTGCCTTTGCAGAATATGTCGCTGTCCCGGGCCATATTCTTCATCGGATACCTGATAACGTAACTTTCGAACAGGCAGCGCTCACAGAACCCGTGGCAGTTGCACTACACGCTATTAATCTTTGCGATATAAAATTGAACGATACGGTTGTCGTTTTTGGAGCCGGAATAATCGGACTTTTTATCATACAATTATTGAAACAGTCTGGATGCAATGTAATTGCTGTAGATATTCTTGATGAAAAACTTGGAATGGCTAAGAATGCCGGAGCCAAAGTTGTACTTAACTCCGTTACTGATGATGTGCCTGCTGAAATCCGGAAGTTAACAAATAATCGTGGTGCCGACTACGCCTTTGAGGCTGTTGGTATTTCAGTTACAGTAAATACAGCTATTTCTTCACTCAGGAAAGGTGCAACACTGGTTTTAGTAGGAAATTTATCACAATCAATTGAATTTCCATTACAAAAGGTAGTTACCAGTGAGATTACAGTAAAAGGTTCGTGTGCCATAAATGGCGAATATCCTACAGTACTCGACCTGATTTCGAAAGGGAAAATCGATATTAACAGTATGATAAGCAATGTGGTGCCACTACACGAAGGTGCGAACTATTTCGATAGACTCTACAATAATGAACCAGGATTATTAAAAGTAATACTTAATCCCTAATAAAACCAGGATTATGAGTAACCAATTTAGGACCGGAATTATTGGATATGGTAAGATTGCCCATATACATGCTGCAGCCTTAACTTCGATCACAGAATCTGCTTTTACAGCAGTTTGCGGCAGAGATGAGAAACGGACAAGAGAGTTTGCTTCGGGTTATGACGTTAAGGCTTATACGAATGTCACTGAAATGGTAATCCGGGAGAAATTGGATATCGTGACAATATGCACACCACATCCAGCACACATGGAACCTGTTATACAAGCGTTGACAGCTGGGGCCAATGTGTTAATCGAAAAGCCTCTGGCTTCATCACTGAGTGATTGTGACGCAATGCTGGAAACAGCAAGAAAGACAGGAAAACAAATTGGAGTGATTTCGCAAAGACGTTTTTATGCGCCATGTCTGAGGTTGAAACAAGCGATATCTGCGGGTAAAATTGGGAAACCAGTTCTTGGCACTGTCTTTATGTTTGGATGGAGGGATCAGGCTTATTATACGAGTGATCCCTGGAGAGGATCCTGGAAGGGAGAAGGTGGAGGTGTTTTGGTTAATCAGGCTCCTCATCAGCTCGACCTTCTCCAATGGTTCATGGAAAGCGAAATTGAAGAGGTTTATGGTGTGTGGAGGAATGCGAATCATCCTTATATTGATGTTGAAGATACTGCTCTAGCAATTCTGAAATTCAAAAACGGAAGCGTTGGTAACATTATCGTTAGCAATTCGCAGAAACCCGGAATTTACGGTAAGGTTCATATTCACGGTGATAATGGGGCATCAGTTGGTGTGCAGACCGATGGAGGTGCTATGTTTATAGCCGGTATGACTACTATTCTGGAACCACCCGTAAACGACTTATGGACAATCCCTGGAGAAGAACAAAAATTAAGAGGCTGGGTGGAAGAAGACAGTGAATTCTTTAGCAGTATCAAACCAGTTGAATATTATCACACGCTTCAGATTAAAGATTTTATTGATTCGGTCAGAGAAGGAAGACCGCCTATGATATCCGGACAAGAAGGGCGAGTTACAGTGGAAATTTTTACAGCTATTTATCGTTCACAAAGGGATGGATTGCCAGTGAAGTTCCCGCTCCAACCTGAACTTGACCGTTACGACTATGACGGACGAACAGGACATTAAGAGAAAAATAATGGAGAAAGAAATCTTATTGAGACAATCCGGTCCATCCCGGATGCGTTGGGTGATGATCTCCTTTGCCTTTTTCGCGACAGTGTTAAATTATCTCCACAGGCTTTCATTTAATTACCTCACTGCAAAAGGATTCCTGCATGATATTATTCCTGATGATTATTTTGGGTACATTGGTTCAGCGTTTTTTATAGCTTACATGATATCAAATGGTTTCTCGGGATTTGTAATCGACAAGCTTGGAACAAGGATTGGCTATTCTTTAAGCATGGCTTTCTGGACAACAGCGGGGATCCTTCATGCACTGGCATTATCTCCTTTTCAATTTGGATTATTCAGGTTCCTGCTTGGGATAGGAGAAGCGGGAAACTGGCCCGCTGCGCTTAAATTAACAGCAGAATGGTTTCCGGCGAATGAACGCTCCACCGCTTCAGGAATATTCAACAGCGGAGCAGCTGTCGGAGCTGTTGTTGCCCCACCATTAATCGCATGGTTAGGTTCAACCTATGGGTGGCAGATCACATTTGCTGTTATCGGAGTCCTGGGTTATATCTGGCTTGCATCTTTTTGGTTTACTTATTATACCCCCTCGGAAGTTGTAAAGGAATCAAAAGCACGCATCATCTCGCCGCGAATACTGCTTAAGAATCGTTTTGTCTCCTGGTTCACTCTTTCAAAAGTGTTTATGGATCCTGTCTGGTATTTTATTACATTTTGGATTGGCAGATATCTGGCAGATGTATATCACTGGGATCTTGTGAAAATTGGATGGTTTGCAATGTTTCCCTTTATCGTAGCGGATTTTGGGAACATCCTTGGGGGTTTGTTCACCCAATACATTATCAAAAAAGGGGTCGAAATTCCCAAAGCCCGTAAGATTTCGGTTGCAATCTTCGGATTAGTCATGGCTTTATCGCTTATTTTAGGTCCCTTCCTGATCACCGGTCCCGTTGGCGCCCTCATTATTCTTGCTGTTGCCGGCTTCGGTTATGCAGCATACACGGCAAACACACTTGCGTTTCCCGCAGATGTAGTACCTAAAAGTGCGACAGCCTCTGTCTGGGGTATCGGAAGTGTAGGTGCCGGTTTAGGTGGTGTAATCTTCCAGTCATTATCAGGTGTAGCAATAAAAAATCTCTCGGTGCAATTTAATTACGGAATTGCCTATAGTGCTGTTTTTATAGGATATGGGATTATTTCGCTGATCGGTTTGGCTATTGTGCTTTTTCTTACAGGTCCACTTGTAAGAAACATTGAATTGCAGGATTATGCCGACAAATAACAGGACAGAATTAAAATAATACAAATATCAACAAGGTAAAAGTATAACCAAATCAAATTGAGAAATCAAACATGAAACTAATTCACTACTTTCGTAGGTAACCAGCGAACTTGAATTGATCAATAACTAATAACTTTATAGCCGTCGCAGATGCCATAATCACTTTTCAAATATTTAAAATATGCAAAACAAAACTAACACAAAAGTATTGACGTGGTCTTTAATAGTTGCCCTCGGTGGTTTCCTTTTTGGCTTTGACACAGCTGTCATCTCAGGTGTGGAAAAACATATCCAGGAACTCTTTCAGCTTAGCGCATTCTGGCACGGATTCACGATCTCCTCCGCATTAATTGGAACAGTAATCGGAGCTCTGGTTGCAGGTACGCCGGCAGACCAATATGGCAGAAAACCCGTACTCTTCATAATAGCCGGACTATATGTCTTAACCGCTGTGGGTAGTGCACTGGCCGGAAATGTAAGTTCATTTATCGTGTTTAGGTTTCTTGGAGGCATCGGAGTAGGAGCATCATCCGTAGTAGCCCCAATGTACATTGCAGAAATATCACCTGCAAAAATCAGGGGTAAGATGACTGCGATGTTTCAATTCAATGTTATATTTGGGATCCTAATAGCCTTTGTTTCCAATTTTCTTCTACGTGATTTTGGTACTGAACCTTGGCGTTGGATGCTTGGAGTAGCTGGAGTACCGGCACTTCTGTTCTTTATATTACTCTTTCTGATACCCGAAAGTCCACGATTCCTGATTAAAATCGGACAAATATCCAAGGCTAGACTGATACTTGAGAAAATCGAGATCTCTTCAATCGATCAGGAGATTGAGGACATTAAACACAGTATGGACAAATCATCCAAGGGCAATCAGCAATTGTTTTCAAGGATATACCTTAAACCAATATCAGTTGCTTTCCTCGTTGCTATGTTTAATCAATTTTCAGGTATAAATGCAATACTGTATTATGCTCCCCGAATCTTCGAAATCAGCGGTCTCTCCAATGCAGATTCTATGTTCCAATCGATTTTAATTGGTGTCACAAACGGGATATTTACTATTCTTGGAATGATCCTCATTGACAAAGTAGGACGTAAAAAATTACTCATCACCGGATCCATTGGAATGTCACTTTGCCTGGGTCTAATCGCTAAGACATTCTATTCCCAGAGTTTTACAGGATATGGGTTACTAATCCTTCTACTGGTTTATATCATGTTTTTCGCCTTCTCAACAGGAGCAGTGATCTGGGTTCTTATTGCTGAGATCTTCCCAAACAGCATTCGTGGTCATGGGCAATCACTTGGCAGTTTCACACATTGGTTTTTTGCAGCTCTTATCACATTCTTGTTTCCTGTTGTTGCCAAAACATCTCAGTTTGGCGTAGGTCATGCATTCCTGTTTTTCTCTGTTATGATGATCGTACAAGCCCTGGTAGTCTGGAAATATTTCCCGGAGACCAAAGGCAGGACTCTTGAAGATCTTGGCGAGAATCTATAATATTATGAATAAAAAAAGATTAGATCCTAAAAGGGATTATATCCTGGTCATATCCTTTACCCTAATCCTCTTGTTTTTTGGTTTTACGGTTAGTGCCCAGTGGGATTTTAGCTCCGACTATTTTAAAATCCATCTCGATCAAAAAGGTTTTATTACAAGCATGAGGAATATTACAGTAATTCCAAATCGTGAGTATAGTTCATGTGATAAAAAGTCTCCCCTATTAAGTCTTTATAATACGGACAAAAATGAATATTATGAACCCGTTAAAGCTAAATTTACAAAGACCAATGGAACTATTTCATTAACCTTTTCAAACGGATCAGAGGCAAGGGTCTTACTAAATCTAAAACCAAAGTATTTCAAATTTACGCTGCAATCTCTATCTCCGCGTAATGGTGTTGATGACATTCAATGGGGTTCATACCATACAAAGATCAACAATCTTTTTGGCGAAATAATTGGAGTTGCAAGAGATACAAGCGATATAAATAACTACGCAATCGGTATTTTGGCTTTAAATGATATCACAACAGGAGGCACTTCAAATATCCAGGGCGATGCTGCTCCTTTCCAATATATCATTCATACACCTGACAAAGTAAAATTCCCTCTACCCACAAATCTAAAGGAGGGACAAGTGTTCCCGATCGGAGGCGATGGAATAAGTGATGTTGCATTTTATTCTCATCATGAACCATACTACAGGATACTTTACGGGAATGCTGCCTTTGCAGATAATGACGGTGAGATTTTCTTAACCTATCATTCCCGTGACAGAAGGAAAAAAAGAGAAATCCTGTTTTCACTTATACCTTTCCTCCCAACCGATGTGCCAAATCACCAGGAAGTGCAGCCATTGCCGGGGGTAGATTTTATTGGTTCGTCTATCGCAATGTGGGGAAGTCCCGACAGTACTGCTCTTTGCGATGTTATTCAAAATATTGTCTTGTCTGAAGGACTACCCTATCCTCAAATAAATTGGAAATGGGTTAAAGATCCTGCAAGGTATATTCCTGATGCATTCACAAAAGGGAGCTTATACGATAGCACGCTCACTTATATGGCACAATTGGGATTTAAGGCAGTAGAACTTGAGGACCTTCCCTACTTTAAGGTTGACCGGGGCAACAAAGGGTTTATTGATGGGAAACATTTTGAATTGAAACCTTTTCATTTCACCTCAGGAGATAAATCACACAAGGAATTTACAGCTCAAACGAATCAGAAGGGCATATTACTAGGACGGCACACGATTACTACCGCACTGGCTCCGGGAACCATGGATGCCAGTCCTATACCCAACGATAGTTTATGTTATCAGCTAAAGAGACTTCTGATTAAGGACATAGATGCTTCAGATACAATCATTGAGGTTAATGATCCAACTTATCTTGATGAGATAGCAAGCTGGGAGGGGCATTGTGAAAGCCTCAACATGATCAAAATTGGCAAGGAAATAATTCATTATGTGGGAGTTTCAAAAACAAAACCCTATAACCTTCAAAAAGTAAAAAGAGGATATTGGCAGACCAGGGCTACAAGTCATCTTGCTAATGATCCCATATTTAAATTACAGGTTACGATAAACTATGGTTATGATGGCATAATTCCGGATATTTTCCTGCAGGATGAAATTGCGAAATATTTCGCCGATGTCAGTTCTATTAATGGAATCGGATTCATGGATTTGGATGGTGAGGAATTTCTGTTTGATAGTGGTCATGGATATTATTCAGTTAAAAGATTCTTCAGAAAGATGTTTGAGAGGGCTTCGATGCATCAGATTCCTTATCTGCGTATCTCGGGAGCTACCCTTTCGGAGGGTTCATGGCATTACCAAAGTGTATGGAATGTTGGAGGCGGAACAAACATGTACGATCTTAAGACACGGCAATGGGGAAGTACAACAAGCGAAGGAAAAGACATCAGGGACGTAGCTTACTCAAACTATTTCCCTGCAACATTCGGCGGAAACTTCGGAATTAACTCCACCTCAACGCCCGATGAATACAACCATGTTGAGGCCATTTCAGTTGGTGTTGGAGCGACATATATCATGGAGTTAAATCAAAAGTCAATTGAAAGTTGTCCGAATAAATATGAAATTTTCAAAACAATACGAACATGGGAAAATGCACGTGCAGCAAACGCGTTCTCAAGGGGAATTAAAAAACAATTGTCCAACCCTGCAAACAACTGGTCATTAATCGAAGTTGATAAAGATACCTGGAAGCTTTTCAATCGAATAAATGGGGTTAATACGAATCCGGTACTATTGAAAAGAGCAAAAGGGTATTGAATAAATTGTATACAAGAGTAAACATGCTGCAGACAAAATAGATGTACATTTTTGCTTTAATATTCCGACCTTTAAAGGACATTTCGTTTTCAACAGCAGGCCTATGCTTAAGCAATGTTAAATTTTAAATTGTGTGTGTACAAAAACTATAAACTATGAATAAAATAAAAACTCTGTTGTCTGGAGTCTTGTTTTGTACGAGTATATTTATTGCCTGTTCCACGAGTAAGCCTCCTGTGGATTCTGATGGAAGGCCACTGATAAAAAAGAATGGCACCCTGGATTGTGACTTAGTGGAGACGACTCCGGTAGTTTTTAAAGATAAAGTATACCGTTTTGAATATGTAAGAACCGGGTACTGGAACAATCCGACTGGTGACTCTTACTTCAGGTTTGTGGACCATGAAACAGGTAAAGCTACAAGTTCCTTCGCCAAAGGTTTCCACTTCGGAAGCGCTTATGTTCTCAATGATACCGCCTATGTTACGGCTGTTGACAAGGGTGACGGTGAAAGGGTATTTTTATTCAAATCGGGTGATCTCCAAAACTGGACTCAGTGGATGGCTTTTGACCTCCCGGGTTTTGGTATTTTTAATACCTCGCTTATCAAGGCAAAGAATAATTTTGTTTTGATGTTTGAAGTAGGAAAGCCCCGGATAGAATGTGGTGAGCGATTTACGGCCCGTTTTGCAACATCTCCTGATCTGCGTAATTGGCAGATCTTATCAAGGGAACACAATTATGCTATGGATCGTTATACTGCACCTCACTGCCTTAGATACCTCGATGGATATTTCTATGATTTTTATCTGGAGGCATATCAGGGGTATGAAGCCAGAGTAGTCCGGTCGAAGGATTTGATCCGTTGGGAGCCCAGTCCCTTAAATCCCGTTTTAAAGGCATCACCGGCAGATAAACAAATTGCTAACAAGAATCTTCCGGACAGTCTGATCCTTAAAATCTCAAAGGCTGAAGACTTGAATAATTCAGATATAGATTTCTGCGAATATAAAGGACGGTTAGTCATTAACTATTCATGGGGCAATCAGCTTGGGAAGGAGTTTCTTGGTGAAGCCACCTATGAAGGAACCCAGGAACAATTTCTAAAAAGTTGGTTTCCTGATAAATAAAGAGGCTGATTCCAAAGACCTAAAATTCAAAGTAATTACTTCGCGGAACTCTGCTCCATCTCTGCGGTTAAAAACCTTTTAAGACAACTCGTTTATGTTTTTAGAACTTCCTATAAAACAGTTTAATCACCAATCAATATTTCCTAAACTATGAAGCAAAATCGTTGGTCGTATATTTATAGAAGAATTCTGTTATCGTTTTCATTGTTCTTCTTACTCATTACTGCCTTAATGTCGAGTACCCCCGGAGTTCCCGGAAATGTACTGATGAAAAAGGGAGAACCTGTGTGGATTCGTGGACGCGAGAAGGAAATGAACCTGACTCTTGGATTTCGCGCCAGTTTCCAGGCAAAAAAGGATCAAAATACGGCATTAAGAATCACTGCATCCACCCTGTACCGCGTATACCTAAATGGAGAATATCTTGGTTATGGCCCCGCACGCACTGGTCACGGCTTCTTCAGAGTGGATGAATATGACCTGAGTAAAAAGGTAAAACAAGGAAGTAACATTCTTGCCATAGAGGTTGCAGGGTATAATGTAAACACTTATTATACACTCGATCAGCCATCATTCCTTCAGGCTGAGGTGGAATCAGAGAAGGAAATACTAATTGCAACAGGGGAAAACAGGAATTTTGAGGTCTTTGAAATAAAAGAAAGGTTGCAGAAAGTAGAAAGGTACAGCTTTCAGCGCCCTTTTTCGGAATATTACAGGCTTAAAAGCGGGTTTGATCAGTGGAAAATTAACACAAATATTCTACCGGAAGCATTGAAACTATCCATCTGTAAATCAGGACAACTCTTGCGGAGGAATCTTATCCTTCCCGATTTTAATCTGGTTCATCCGATTTCAATCTGTGCAAAGGGAAACATAGAATACAAGAAACCAGATAAATACTATAAAGACAGGTCTCTTAGGTTGATTAATGACAAATTTAAAGGATATAAAGAATATGAAGCGGAGGTATTACCATCACAAATCATCCAGGAGATATCAACCAAAACTCTGGATTCCAAATTGGAGGAATTCCCGGGAAAGCCTTACATTCTGTCAACAAATGATTTTATAACCTATGATTTGGGTAAAGATCTTACTGGATTTATAGGTGCAGTAATAAGTTGCAAGGAACCTGTAAAACTCTATTTACATTTCGATGAAGTACTAACTAACGGAGATGTGAACACAAAAAAAAGGATGCCGGATGTAAATAACCAGGTCGTTTACGAGCTTGAACCAGGGATTTACAACCTTGAAACATTTGAACCTTATACATTCAAATATCTGAAAGTCATTCTGTTTAAAGGCACTTGCAAGATCGAAGATGTTTACCTGAGAGAATATGCCTGTCACGAAAATCCAAAAGCTTATTTTACGAGTTCCAACAGTAAACTGAATGAAATTTACAAGGCCTCGCGGCAATCATTCAGGCAGAATGCAGTCGACATTTTAACTGACTGTCCTTCACGTGAACGGGCAGGCTGGTTGTGCGACAGTTATTTCTCTGCAATCATGGAGAAGGATTTTACAGGACATGCATCTGTTGCCTATAATTTCTATGAAAACTATGCCTTGCCCGACAGCTTCACATTTCTTCCCAAAGGAATGATTCCAATGTGTTACCCTGCCGATCATAACGATGGAGTTTTTATTCCCAACTGGGCCATGTGGTTTGTAATTCAGGTTAATGATTATGCCCGGCGAGGTGGTGATCCCCTTCTTATTGCCCGGCTAAAACCACGTATAGAAGGAATCCTGACCTATTTTAGTAGATTTGAAAATGAAGACGGATTACTCGAGAACCTGCAAAGCTGGATCTTTGTAGAGTGGTCAAAGGCTAATGATTTTGTCAAAGATGTGAATTACCCAACCAATATGCTGTACAGTGCGGTTCTTTCAAGTGCTGCCGATCTTTACAATAACGATACCTGGCGTAAACAGTCGGAAAGCATTAAAAAAACAATTATTAAGCAATCCTATAATGGATCTTTCTTCGTGGACAACGCCATCCGGAGTAAAGTCGGAAAACTTGAAGTCACTAAAAATACGACGGAGGTTTGTCAGTATTATGCTTTTTATTTCGGTATTGCCGTTCCTTCAGTTTATCCTGAATTATGGAAAAAGCTAACAACTGAATTCGGACCCAACCGGAATGACATGACGACTTATCCCAATGTTTTCAGGGCCAATGCCTTTGTAGGAAATTACATGCGGATGGATATACTTTCCAGAAATGGTCTGAAGAAGCAATTGATGAATGAGATACAGGATTATTTTTATTACATGGCTCAGCGGACCGGCACATTATGGGAGAACATGGGCTCTGAAGCGAGCTGTAATCATGGTTTCGCCTCTTATATAGGGCATGTTCTTTATCGTGATGTCCTTGGGATTAAGAATATAGATTACCTAAGCAAGGAGGTAACCATTGAGTTCACTGACAATGAACTAATGGAATGCAAGGGTGCAATCCCAATAAATGAAAGCTCAGTCGAATTAAAATGGATTCGTACAGGTAAGACAATAAAGTATTCGGTCACAACACCGCCCGAATATAAAATAAATATCGAAAATCAAAGTGATTCAGAGTTAATACGAATGGAATAATCATAAAGTTGATTTTAAGCTTGTCCTGTTAAAACTTAAATACTCATGTTAATTATCGAACATTAAGCATTATAAATAGATTTTGCCACGACGTGGCTTGAATTCTGCTTCATTGATAATTCTATAAAGATTTGGTAGCTACGCAGCCTGTATTCAGAAACGTAGTTGCGGATTCTTTGTAGCTAATTATATTATAAAATTTCTAAAGCAACTTAGTTGCGACATCAAAATATGTCTCTATTTTTAAATCTAAATAATATTCTGAAAGAATGGACCGATTACTATTTCTCGTGATGATTATCTTTTCACAGGTTTGTCTGGCACAAAAGCCATCAATCTTGCAAGTTATTACACACAACAGGACTACTGTGACGTGTAATCCTGCAACTGGGTCAAAGCCTTATGCACGATGGGGAGCTTTTCCTCCTGCCAGTTTACCGGTGCGTAAGATTGAAATGAGTGTAACCCTTGGAAGCCCGGACAGTCTGCTAACAGCCCACTGGGATTACCTGGATCATATTTATTTACGTCGACAGGGAGGAGCCAAAGGGAAATCACTCAATTATGAGATCGGTCGTATGTTAACTCCATATGGCAGTATTTATAATAAAGGGTGGAGCTGGAAATGGGAAGTCGATGTTACGGATTTTGCACCCTTTCTTCGCGACAGTGTAGAGATCGAATATGTGCATTCAGGATACGAACAGATAAATGTCGGCTGGGCATTAACAATCGGTTTTAAGATCATAGAAGGTCCTCCGGCAATCATTTACCGCGGTATAACACCGATGTGGAACAAAGGATATAAGTATGGTGATCCTAAAGAAAAAATAGAGGATAACCTGTTGCCAGTTAATTATGAGATGTTATCTGGGGAGGCCATTAGCCGGATCAGGATTCAGCATACAGGTCATGGAATGGATAAACCCAGAGGTTGCAGTGAGTTTTGTACAAGATGGAGGGATCTTAAAATAGATGGGGATCTTGTTGATCACCGCAATATGTGGAAAGATTGTGGCGCTAATCCGCTTTATCCGCAAGGAGGCACCTGGGTTTACGATCGTGCTTACTGGTGTCCGGGGGATCTTCAGCAACCTGATGTTATTGATGTTCCGGTAAAACCCGGGAAACATATTGCTTCGCTTGTCATGGAACCCTACATTGCTACCGACAATATTCAGGCCAATGAGGATATTTCTGCCTATCTTTTCCATTATTCGTCACCCGTAAAAAAAGTAGATGTTGCTGTCGATAAGATCCTGGTCCCAAGTGATAAACAACAGTTATCACGTTTGAATCCAGCGTGTTTTAACCCTCGTTTTGTAATCAGAAATCTGGGGTCAGAAGATCTCAGGTCTGTTAATATAACCTATGGAACAAAAGGTTTTCCACAAAAAGTCTTTCAGTGGAAAGGAAGATTGAAATTTAACCAGACCTCAGAGATTATAATGCCCGGTGAAATAGATATGAAGGATGGTAAAAACACTTTTACGGTAACACTTTCAAAACCGAATAGAGGTAGTGATGAATGGCCTGAAGACAATACCATGACATCCTCTTTTGTCGCTCCTGACGACTATCCGGCCAATTTTATCCTTGAGTTTCTTACAAATAACAAACCAAAAGACAACAAAATCTTTTTGCTTAATAATAAACTGGACACAATCTTTTCTAAATTGCCTGTAGCTCTGGAGGCCAAGACGCTCTACCGGGATACTATCAGATTAAAAGAAGGAAATTACGAATTATGTCTCACAGATAGTGCTGGCGATGGACTTGAATTCTGGGCAGAGCCTCAGAATGGCGATGGTCATTTACGAATGTTTGATCTGAAGGGAAATCTCATTCATGCCTTTGAAAGTGATTGTGGTAATGGTGAAAAGTTAAGTTTCAGGGCCTCCCAAACCTTTATTGCAGACACCTCAAAAGCCATTTATGCATTTTCATTATATCCGAGACTGATAACGGACAAGACAGAACTGACACTCGTATCCAACAAGCCCGCTAAGATGATTGTACGGATAACTGTCGATGGAAAAGTTTGGGAAACACACGAATATAATGGAGTTAAGAATGGTTCGTTTAACTATGACCTAAATTATTTACCTACGGGGCGGATTGTTCTTGAAGCCTTTATGGATGGGGTAAGTCGTTTTAAAGGGAGATTAAACAAAAGGAAAAACAGATGAAAAACATGACAAGAAGAGGTTTTATTGAAAAAGGAACCTTAGCAACTGTAGGATTAAGTACACTTTCGAAATCACTTATAGCTGAAAATGAATCTCAACATACGGTAAGGGCAGGGATCATTGGTACAGGTAATCGGGGAACAAGTCATCTGGGTAACCTTTTGACAATTGCCGGAATCGAAATTATTGCCATTTGCGACCTAGACAATTCAAAATGTGAACATGCAGCTGACCTCTGTGTCAAAGCCGGAAGAACTCGTCCCAAAATCTGGAGCAAGGATGAAAATACGTGGAAGGAGATGCTTGACAAGGAGAAACTGGATTGTGTAATTATTGCAACTTATTGGGATTCGCATGCACCTATTGCCTTACATGCTATGAGAAATGGCATCTATCCGGGCATAGAGGTGCCCGCAGCCCTAACAGTCGATTATACCTGGCAACTTATCGAGACCTCCGAAAAAACCGGAATTCCTTGTATGATGCTCGAAAACTGGAGCTTCAGACAGGATAATCTTGCTCTTCTGAATATGAAAAGGCTAGGATTGTTTGGAGATATTGTCCATTGTCATTGTGCCCATTCTCATGATTGCATCGATCACTGGTTTTTTGATCAGAAGACAGGTGACCAGAAATGGCCTGCGCCCTATCTGCTTAAATATAACCGCGACCAGTATCCAACACACAGCGTTGGTCCGGTGATCAGCTGGATGGATATTAACAGAGGAGATATCTTCACAGAGATTTATTCGACAGCTTCCGCTTCAAAGGGTATCAATGCATATTTTAAACGCAAGTTTGGGAATGACCACCCGAATGCGAACCTTAAATATAAACAAGGCGATATAGTAACCTCGGTATTGAAAACGAAGATGGGCAAGACACTTGTCATAAATTACGATCTTCAATTGCCCCGCCCCTATTCCAATCGCTGGCTGCTTCAGGGTACACTTGGAGTTTATGATGAAGAAAAAGGATCTGTTTATATGGAAGAAAAGAGTCCTGAATATCATCAGTGGGAGCTCTGGAAACCCAATGAGGTGAAGTATAACCACAACTGGTGGAATACAGATCTTTCGGATCAATCTCATGGAGGTACAGATCTGGTTATGCTAAATCAGTTTATAAATGCTGTTAGAGTAAAAGGACCAACACCTATCGATGTTTACGATTCGGCTGTAATGACAGCCATTGTTGAACTCTCAGGTATTTCAATCAAGAAAAATGCGCCGGTTCCATTCCCTGACTTTACAAAAGGGAAATGGGAAACAAATAAACCTTATTTTGCTCTTTAGTCCCCTTAAAATAAAAAGTTAGAACATGATAAAAATTCAGGCAAGTGTATCCAAAGGATGGCTAAATAAACATGGAGGGTTTACCTTCCCGGATCAGTACTATTTTGATCCTGTATTTCGGAGAGAGCAGGATCTTAAGATAAACAGGTTTGTGGGCGAACGGTTTCCTGGCTATGCCATTTACAATATGGAAGACAATCTCATTCAGGCACCCTTTGTAAATGAGAACCAAATCCTTGTCGGAGCAATTCAGCCCAATATGATACTTGCTGCACTTCTTGGAGCACAGTTTTCATTTTTTGATGACAAGGATTCTGATGTCACAGGAAGACCGCTGGAGCAGATCTCCACGATTGCAGAACTGCCACCTCTTGACACAATACTGGAACACCCGTTGGTTAAAGATCTCGAAAGACAGATCCGTGCGATCCATGATTCTCATCCATTATTGCAGTTAATTCCTCCTTTCTTCTGGGACGAATCGGGACGTGCAACAATTCACGGAGTCATCACAACCTCACTTAAGCTAACCGGTGATAACATCATGATGACTATGCTCGCTGATCCTGATCTTGCGCACGCAATTCACCAATGGATTGTTGATGCATACATCATACTTATCCAACATTTTGCCCTGATTGGAAATCTGAATGTTACCTCGGTACATGTTGGTGAGTGTGCCGGAACCATGATATCATCTGATTTATATGACGAGTTTGTAGTTCCGTATATCAGTCAGTTGGGTGACCGGTTAGGGGCAGTGCGATTGCATTCCTGCGGAATCTCCGATCATCTCATTGAACCTTCTTCTCATATTCATAATCTCAAAATCATAGACACCGGATCCGGAACATCGATCCGGACCATTCGTGAGGTTATGGGAAATGATTTTGAGATTAATGTCTTTCCTCCATTGGAAGTGTTACTCCAAGGTGTATCCCGAACGGTTACAATTGACTGGCTGGATAAGACCTTATCAGATAATCAGGGTGGCCCGCTTCAAATTGCCTACCACCTTGAACCTGATTATGATGTAAGTAATTGCCTTGCTATACACGACGAACTTGAAAGAAGAGCACTTATCTCCCCTGGCAGATTGTATTGAGGTTCACATCCAATAAAATTAAATACCATTTGAAGAACATAAAATGCCTTCAGGAAAATACAGAACTCATTCCAAATATTACCAATTTCACCCGGGATAATACTAATCACATTTACAATAATACTGTTTATCTCCAGGATATTACCAAATGCCTCCACAATAATACCATTTGCCTTTACAAAATATCTGTTTACCTTTATAATATTACCGATTACCTTTGCAATATTACCAAATACCTTTGCAATATTACCAAACACCTTTGAAGTTAAGCTATTCAAATGAATAGACAACAAAAATCCCTGTCGTGATTTAGGCAATCCGGCAGGGATATCTATAAAAAGTCAAAAATAAGAAACGATTAAGCTTCTTACCCGTTCAATTGGAATTTAAGATTAATTATCTGAGTCTGGAAAATATGATTCCGCTAATTGATTTGTATTGCGGACTCGAAGCTCCGTAGGCTGACTTGACATAAAGTTTTGAATCCATTGCAATATCGACCAATCCTGTTTTAGAAGCATAAAGGATAGTATCACGTTGTGTCCGTGCAGCATCTGCTTGGGCATCGGCTGTTTTTAAAGCAGAGTTCAGCCGGGTTAGAACAGTAAGTCTATTATTAAGCATTTCGACAGTAAGATCAGTTTCTTTTGGTTTGTAAGCCGCAATTGTGCCTAATAAAACAATTAATCTTCTGAAATTTTCAATTCTGGTATTGTATGAACTGCCATGTATTTTATTTGTCTTCGCAGGTTCATTGATCTCAGTCCCTACTACTGCACTGATAACATGCGTGATCACGGATGCTCTTTTATGGCGCATCTCACGAACGATAGATTCCCCTTGCTTAATTGTCTGTTCTGAAACTTCTGAAATTCGAAGTGCATTGATTACACAGGTTATTAAGGGATCAAGTGCATCAAATGCAGCAGTCCTGGCAGAGATTGCATTATTACAAGCACTTTCTGCTGTTGTTACTCCAAAAAGAACCTCATCACTGCTGGCTTTGATCCGTTTTTGGTTTGGAATTGAAAGTCGCATTTCCGCCGGATCATATTCAGGCTGGAAAGTAAATACTCTTTCGGTTAAGACTTCCATGTTGTCGACATTTTGCTGGTTACTTCTTTTACCTTTCATCATAATAAATAAATTTTTTAAATTAATAATTAAAGTTTTTTGATTTCACTTTACTAAAGTGAATCAAATCTACAACAGGAATGTTTGATTATTCGGATGTTAACCGGCTATAATCGGTTATATCCGGATATAATCGGATATAACCGGTTATAATCGTATAAATTGGGGTGAAATTCAAGCCAAACGGTTTTCCGAGTCAGCATACTCAAGAAGCAGATCAAAATTTTGTTTACTCATAAAATTAATAATCAATAGCTTACCCATAAATCGAATGAAGCATCCGAGACCCGCGGTTTGTAACCGCGGATTTTTAATTGTATTTACTGTGAAATAAAAATATTTATAGAATTCAATCATTGGGTCTATTTCGTCCACTCCGGGACGAGGGTTTGTATACGAAGGATATTTTCTACCCGTATTAAATCCCTTCGGGATTAATGAAACAATTTAACTCGTTTTAAGTCCCAAAACCTATACTGCTATTCACAATTAAATATATTTTCCTGAGTCACGGGACTCCAAACATGGTAAAAAGTATTGACCAGCAATTTTTTTTACAGGAAAAAGTAAACACTGCTCAAATGAAAATGCCGTTGGTAAATGTATAAAGTTAAATTTTTGTGTATAAACAGAGATTTATTGTCCTGGAGACAGGTGCAGAGCACCGATGATATTTGTAGTAAATTCGACACAAACCTGCAGTAGGTACAGCGTACCGTAATATCATTGCATTCCTTAAAATACACTACCAAAAAATATAAAAGTCTAATGATGTTTAAATCCAAAATAATTGTATCCGGTTAAAAAATAAATATTCGTTCCAAATACAATGGAATAAAAAAATAAAGAGATGTCGCCACGACGTAAATACGATTCTGCTTCATTGATAATCTTACAATGATTTGGCAGCTACGCAGCCAGATTTCAGCCATGAAGTTGCGGAATCTTTGTAGCTAAATTTATTGCGAAATTTCTAAAGCAACGTAGTTGTGGCATCTTAAAAGGTTATCATCTTAGCCGTACAATCCTAAGGTGCACCAGCAGGGAACAAGTATTACTTTTTCCAAAATTTATAACTATTGTGGTCTTTTTACAATAGCATCAATTTCCTTTAACTGTAACCCGACAGGGTTATAAAATATTGACCTGCAAATTTTTATTGGAGGTATTGAATTAGTTTTAAACCGTAACTCTTAAATCGGCTGAATTTAAACTCCCCATTTTAAATTTATTCAATTCTTTTAAGGTTGTCCTGGATGTATGTTATCTATTTTCTTAAAATTAGTACGTTATATTATTTCTATACAGTTATAGAATTGTGCAATATCAACTAATGTATAAATATGCATTTCAGGTCTCTTAAAATAAATCTGGCTAACAAGCTGATATTTATAATTAATTACTGCATGATGCATTGCTCTATGGCAATTAGGACAAAGGCAAATAATATTATTGAGATTATCCAATGGAGTTGTAAACAGATTTTGGTACCTCATAGGGATTAAATGATGTGCCTCAAAAAATGGCAGATTAGTCTTTTGAGCCAAGAATGTTAAATGAGAAGGATCTATTTCACACTTAAAATTGGATAGTATTAATCTATTAACAGCAAGCCTAGGATCTCTTTGATAAATTATCCTTCCATTTGAGTTAATTTTTTTAATTCTACCTTTAGGAGAAATATCAAATGGCTTTTTTGTAATTAAAGAATTTTCAATTATTTCCTGATATTCTAAATCTTCATTGTCGACTTGACCTAATAAATTCCAATTTTTTTCTTCTAAAGAGCCAATTACAATATCATGATCTTGATTTATAAATATAAACCAAATATCTCCACCCTTAGGTTTATAACCTCGACTTTGAGCCAAGTAAAGTCTTAATTCTGTTTTTTTTGATTTTGGATAAACCAAATTCAAATAGACAGGTTCAAGTAAATTTTTATCAAAACTAAAAAGCATAAATTTTTTTAGGGATTTATCAATATTCCCTTTTACACTCCCAACATGAATACTATCACAACCAAAATAATTAATAACTAATTCTGCCTCATTATCAGTTAATGTTATTTGCGAATCGAAGTATTCTCTAGTTGTTACACGAGAATAGGCTCCATTTAGAGCCTTAAAAAAAATATTATGAAAGGGTTTAAATTCCATTTAGTTTAATTTTATTTTTATTTAAACTCTCTAAAATATTTTTTCCAATATCCTGAATTACGGGAATTGCAACTGAATTACCAAATTGTCTATATGCAGCTGCATTGCTTGATGGTAAGATATAATCTTGTGGATACCCTTGAAGCCTTGCACATTCCAGTTTTGTTAATTTGCGAGGATTTTTTCCTGGTTGGGGAATAAGACATTCTTTACCATCTTTACCATACCTTGCAACAATAGTATTTGAGGGTTTTTCAATATCAGCAACAAAAGCTGTAAAACCCGTTCCTCGATCTAAATTTGCTTTAGTCCTTCTTATATGACCTTCCCAAAGTTTATCAGAAATCGTATATTCATCTGAAACATTTTGCTCCAGAATAGATTTTAACTTTAATGGTTCACCGGAATACTTAGGAAACTTAAAAAACGGGTTTCTTTTCTTAAAGAAGACCATGTAAAATCTCCTACGGTTTTGCGGCACTTTTAAATTAGCGTTTATTTCTTGTGTATGTATATCGTAGTTTAATGATTCCATAACTGCCAACACGGTTTTTAAGGTATCTCCATTATTGTGTGTCTGAAAATTTTTTACATTTTCAAGAAAAACAACTTCAGGCTTTTTGACTTCAACAATTCGAACTATATCATAAAAAAGTGTTCCTTGTATCTTATCAAGAAAACCATGAGCTAAGCCAAGATGATTTCTGGCAGAAACTCCAGCTAAACTAAATGGTTGACATGGGAATCCCCCTGTAAGAATATCATGGTCTGGAATCATTAAATTCAATTT
Source organism: uncultured Bacteroidia bacterium (assembly GCA_903850335.1). Lineage (GTDB taxonomy): Bacteria > Bacteroidota > Bacteroidia > Bacteroidales > Prolixibacteraceae > JAAFHB01. Next base: position 45,848 of record CAINLJ010000269.1, read on the forward strand.
CTCATCAGAAATTGAATCTCGTGTAAAATTTCTAATATCCCCAAACGGACATTCACCGAAATTTAAAGTATATGTTTTTTTTGCTGATTTATCAATTTCTGAAGAAAATACACATTTGCCATTAAGATTTTGTAAAGCAATACGAAATCCACCTATTCCAGCAAATAAATCAATGAAGGTAAACTTATGATTTATTGGTGGAGGGAATGTGGCTATAAATTCAAATGGTAAATAAAGCTGTTCTGATTCTTCAACTTTCGTATTATCAAATTTCTCTAGAAATATTTTTGCTTGATCCTCAAAATAATTAGACTTAAAATAATCCCTATTTTGAAAATGATGACTTAGACTTGCTAGCCCGTCTCCAAGGCTTTTATCAATGTTAATTTCATTGATAGTTAATTTATTGTTTAGGTTTGTGTATTTCACTAAATCAATTTTATTATTGTGCTATTACTTTTTGTCTAAAACAGAGAAAAAGTCTTTAAATGATATATCTAAGGCCTTTATGATTTTTTCAATATTGACTATTGCTACATTTCTTTTACCATTCTCCACACTTGCCATATAGGTTCGGTCAATTTCTGCCAATAAAGCCAATTGTTCTTGTGACAAGCCTTTTGCTTTCCTTAATTCTCTGATTCGCAAGCCAATTTTGATTCTTATATCCATAGGTTAAAAGTATTTGACTGTTGATTATGAGTCAACGGACTATGAGTCACGTTTGGATTTTCTGTAACCTAATTGATAATCTGTATTTAAAATAATTGGATTTAACAAATCTCAGAAAGCAAACTTCCTAATGCGATGGATTGCCCGTTCTTTTTTAACTGGCATTCCCAGACAATAATAACCTTCCAGCCCAGTACATTCAAGGCAACCTCCGCAGCCTTATCCCTGGCCATTGTTGCTTTGATTTTTTGAAACCACCATTCTGTCCGTGTTTTGGGTAACACGAAATACGAACATCCTTTGTGACCATGCCAGAAGCAACCATTCACAAAAATTACCGTTTTGTATTTGGGTAATACAATATCCGGTTTCCCGGGAAGTTTAGGGACATGCAACCGGTAACGGAAACCATTGGCAAACAAAAACTTCCTCACCACCATCTCCGGTTTGGTATCCTTCGCCCTGATACGGCTCATATTATAACTGCGGGTTTCTTTGTTGTGTACATCAGCCATAAAACAAAGATAAAAAAATGCCAAAACTCCTGAACTTAAATCAGGCTGCGTAGCTGCCAAATCTTTGTAAAATTCATAGTGAAGCAGAATCGCAGCCAAGTTGTGGAGACATCTCTGTTCAATTTTTATTTTATGATACTAGTAAACAACATCGAACCTCAAAGTGGGTTTTCATGAATTAACAGATGTTATTAAAACCAATTAATCCGAATCAAATGCCCTGCCACAAAGTGGCTGAATCCGAATAACCCCCGGTGAAGCGAAACGGAACCGGGGGTAAGGATGCGGTTACATTAACAGCCCCGGCAGCGGGGTGAACCAGAGTTAGGGGAGTTTGAAATAAAACACTCTTAGCCTTCCTTACTAATCATGGATCCGGAACCTTTCCAGAAGTGGTTATCCATTCCGTCCGGCATGCGGGTCAGCGCTTCTATGAACGTTTGTTCGCAGACGGTATAAGCACATGTCCTGTCTACCCCCGGGTTACGGACGAACCTTACCCGGGGTTATCCGTCTGACGGATAGCCCCTCAGCTGTAAATCGTTGATTTATTTTTGATTCTGACTTTCAGGGAGATACACCACCGGGTCAGGCGAATTTTATTCGCCTTTTTAAGAAGTCAAATCAAAATCAGCTTTTCCTCGGTTGGAAACCACTGGACCCGGATGTAGTCCTCATTTAAATTGTGATGACCAGATAGCCCTTACAGAATTAAGTTTCAAAATCCAAAACGGATAATTACCTTTAGTCCTTAAACGTTTAGACAAAAACAGTATGCCATGAAATCCCCAATAATTACTATTCTTTGCCTTATTGCACTATGTTCTGTATCTGCACTTCGAACTTCCGCAAAAAATATCGCTACAAAAACTGCACTTGAGAAATATGGTTACCTGCTGAAAAAACAAACCTTCCTTGTCTTTCCGGAACTGAGGGAAAATCCTCTGAAATGGTATGATTCAATACCCGAAGGTAAGATTGAAGACAAAATTCATTCTAAAGAATTTGTTATGTACGCCAGACCTGAGGAGTTGTTTGTCTTCCAACTCGGGGTATGGGCAATCGGGAAAGATGTTAATGACATCCAGATCCTGTTCTCAAATCTTAAAGATAATGCCGGACACAAAATTGCTGCATCAAAAATGACCTGCTTTAACCTTGGCGGAATTGACTTTCAAGGCAAATCGTTTACCAAGGAAGTAAATATTCCGGCTAAACGGCTTCAGGCTCTCTGGCTCGGGATAGACCTCGAAAAGATTGAACCCGGGGATTACAAGGGTACACTATCCGTACTTTTTAACGAAGAACAACAGGAAATTCCAATACAATTAAAAGTAGCAGGAGAGACAATACCTAACCACGGCTACAATGAAGGATCACGTTTGTCCCGCCTGGGTTGGCTTAATTCAACTGTCGGAATCAATGAAGAGGTTACAAAAGGATTCCTTCCTGTTAGAGTAGAAAAAAACAAGCTATCTATCCTCGGGCGTACCCTGACAATTGGTGAAACCGGTCTGCCCGACTCAATATGTTCTTATTTTGATCTTTCAAACCAAACGCTTGTTAAAAATGGTGAACCAATATTAAGCCGGTCCTTCCATTTCATTATTGAGAAAGACAACGGGGAACTCATTCATCTTGTTCCCGGCAAACTGATTTTCAGAGAAAAGACTCCATCAAAAGTCATTTGGAGTGTAAAAAACAACTCCGAAGAGGTGGACCTTGATTGCACAGGACAGATGGAGTTTGATGGATTTGTTGATTATAAACTTCGCCTGACAGCCAAGAAGCAGATTAAGATTAAAGACATCAGACTAGAGATTCCGCTTGTAAAGAATAAAGCTGAATATATGATGGGGCTTGGTCATGAAGGAGGGCTTCGCACACCTGACTGGAAATGGAATTGGGATGTTTCCAAAAATCAGGATATGCTTTGGATAGGTGCAGTAAACGGAGGGTTACGGATTAAATGGAAGGCTGAAAATTATACGCGTCCACTGGTCAACATTTACTATGAATTTGGTCCGTTGAAACTTCCTCCATCCTGGGGAAATGAGGGTAAGGGAGGGGTGATAGTTGGAGAAAAAGATAAAGAAATTGTGATTAATGCGTATTCAGGGAATCGGGTGATGAATGCAGAAGAATCGCTTAATTACGATTTCGAACTGTTAATCACGCCATTCAGGACCATAAACAGACAAAATAAATTTGGAGACCGTTATTATCATGGCGGTGGAACAAACACCTCGGTAAAGATTGATAATGCAAAAAAAGCGGGTGCCAATATCCTCAACATCCATCACGCCGAGGATATATATCCTTTTATCAACTACCCCTACCTGGATGCCAACGTTGACGCACTTATCCAGTTAGTCTCCAATGCCCACAAGGAAAATCTTCGTCTGAAAATGTATTATACTACAAGGGAACTGACAAAAAATCTTCCGGAATTTTGGGCATTTAACAGTCTTAACGGGGAGGTGATCTTCCCGGGTCCCGGAAACGCCAGCCGGACAGAGGCATTGCACCCCAAAGGCCCGAATGAATGGTTAATCAGGAATATGCGTGAGAAATATATTCCTGCCTGGTATAACCTTGTAAAGGAAGGGAAGTTTAAGGGAGAAACAGATCTTTCGGTGATTACAACACCTGACAGCCGGCTGAATAATTTTTATGTAGCAGGTTTAGACTGGATGGTGCAGCACCTAAGCATTGACGGTGTATATATTGATGATGCTGCCCTCGACAGGTTCACCTTACGACGGGCTCGTAAGATCATCGATCAGTGCAGGACTGAGGGAAGAATGGATCTTCACAGCTGGAACCACTTTAATAAATGGGCAGGCTTTGCTAATTGTCTGAATCTGTATATGGATCTGCTTCCTTATTTCGACCTGGTATGGATTGGTGAAGGACGCGACTATAACCGAAATCCTGACCACTGGCTGATTGAAGTTTCTGGAATCCCCTTCGGTCTTGCAGGACAGATGCTTGAAGGTGGTGGGAATCCGTGGCGTGGGATGGTCTATGGAATAACTAATCGTGCAGGATGGACCGAAAACTCACCTTCCGGGATGTGGAAATTCTGGGATGAACATAAGATCCAGGATAAAATGATGATTGGGTACTGGGAGAAAGAGTCGCCTGTAAACTGCATAAATCCTTTTGTAAAAGCGTCCGTCTATAAAGGCAACACAGAAGTAATAATCGCGGTAGCAAACTGGACAGATACTGAACAAGATGGATCTTTGGTGATCGATTATACAAAATTAGGTATAGATCCTGCTGGAATTACGGTCTCGATGCCTGAAATAAAGGATTTCCAACCGGGAAAATCGGACGTTTCATTAGATAAACTCTCTTTGCCGGGGAAGAAAGGGTATTTGATTGTACTGAAGAAAAAGGAATAAAGCTTTTAATGACTATATGACGTCTGATGTGGGTAAAGGAAACGAGAATATTTTTAAAGCGCAGAGCACTGATGATATTTGTAGGAAATAAGGGAATAGGGATAAGAGGTGCAGTGCCCCGAAATATTTCAGAACAAATAATTAAATCGGTTTGAGCATACAACGGATTAAGGATTCAGTTAGAAGCCGGAATCTTATATAGAACTCAATATTAACGACTTAATTATAAGTGTCAAAATTGCAACATTTAAACAACTCCGAAAGTTAAATGTCAATGGCCATCAGCGAAACTGATGGGAAGGAATGCAACTAAAAAGCCAACCCGCAACGGGTTGAATTACAACTTATACAAAATATTTCACAACAAATTTAATACACCAATAATTTACGTTTATTCAACCCGTTTCGGGTTGCGGTTTAAGCACAAATCATAAACCCCCAATAAAAATTGGGGGTCATTAATACTTTTCCACTTTCAGTGGAATTGTCACATTTCCAAAGGAATTAAACTTTGAAGGAATTAATTTTAAAACTCCGAATTATATTAAATGTTAATATTTTTTCCAAACCCAATAAAGACAGGTTCAGCCCATTCCGGGGCTGTGGTTTGTTGCACTTCTCTACCCCCGGTTCCGCTTCACTCCACCGGGGGTTATTCAGATTTAACTCCTGCGGAGTATTTACAAATATATCAAAGCTAAACACTCCACTGGCTTAGCTTATTAAAAAATCCACCAATAAAAGTCCGGGAAGGGCTAAATGCAATCCATGTTAAAATGCATCCTAAAATGAATTAAAGCTAAAATTAGATTCGTGTTATATTTCCTGATTTTCAACTACAAGTTTAACCCGATGACCTGGTTGGGGTTTTAATCCCGCCCTAACTCCGGTTCCGCTTCACTTCACCAGGGGTTATTCAGATTTAACTCCTCCTCAGTAATCTATCGGTCTAAGAATGTGCAAGTTTTCACATTCAGAAAAGCAAAATTAACCCTATGAGTTCAATAAAGTATATCCGCAAAGCAAGTGGGTGTATTGTTATTCAAGCCCGGTTTTTATTCACGGGTTTATCTTGTGTGATTAAAAAGGCGAATAGAATTCGCCTGACCCCATCGTGCATATGTTCAAAATACCCGAATAGTAAATAAATGAATATTTCCAGATGGTTCTGCCATATTTTTATCCTATCCGGAAGCAAAACACCCCCTAAATTATATATCTTCGACCTCTCAATTTTAAATCCATGGTCTACAGGTTCCCGGTTTGCCTTTTTCTGCTCCTTTTACTTAGTTTGTCAGGTATATGCGGAACTGAGCTTCCCGGAACAAGCATTGAAAGGGCACCGCGGATTGTCAGAAAAGATAACTCATCAAACGCCGGAACAATAAATCACAACTTCAAAATTCACGCAAAAAAAGCCATCGGATCTATTAAACTTGATGGAATCATTGACGAGCCTGACTGGCTCAAGGCTGAAGTCGCAGATAATTTCTATCAGGTACTTCCTTACGATACAAGTCATAGTGTAGCCAAGTCGGAAGTGAGGATGGTCTACGATGATAAGGCTTTCTACCTGGCAATTGTCTTTCACGATACAATTCCGGGGAAGCGTCCTGTCGAGTCATTGAGAAAAGATTTTGTGTTTGCCAATAATGATAACTTCCTTGTTTTTTTAGATACGTTCAACGATCAAACCACTGGCTTCTCTTTTGGAGTGAATGCAGCAGGTGCCCCATGGGATGGTACTATGTCAGGAGGAGCTGGTGTAAACCTGATATGGGATTGCAAGTGGGAGCTAAAAACCCAAAATTATCCTGATAAGTGGATCTCCGAGATGAGAATTCCATTTAAGTCGGTACGGTATAAGCCTGGCGTTGATCATTGGAATATTCAGTTCTCACGACAGGACCTGAAACTAAACGAGAAATCAGCATGGGCCCCTGTTCCAAGACAATTTCCGACTGCTTCTCTCGCATATACAGGTCAGCTTCAATGGGAGACACCCCCACCAAAGTCAGGGCTTCGTCTTGCCATGATCCCTTATATTTTTGGAGGAGTTTCCAGGAACTTCGAAACCGGAGAAACAAACCATTATCGTAAAGATTTCGGATTTGATGCAAAACTTGGATTATCATCAGCCTTAAACCTCGATTTAACTTACAATCCCGATTTCTCTCAGGCTGAAGTGGACGATCAGGTAACCAATCTGGCACGGTTTGAACTTTATTTCCCTGAGAAAAGGCAGTTCTTTCTTGAAAACAGCGACCTTTTCGGAAATTACGGAAATGCAAATATTAACCCATTCTTCTCGAGACGTATCGGTCTTGATGCCCCTGTAAATGCAGGTGCTAGGTTAAGCGGAAAGCTTGGGCATGACTGGCGTATCGGATTAATGGATATGCAAACCGGTCATGAAGGGGACTACTTAGCCCGCAATTTCTTTGTGGCATCTCTTCAGAAAAAAGTATTTTCAAGATCCAGCATTGCAGCGGTTTTTGTCAATAAAGAGGAGCTCTATGTTCCATCTACCTGGCAAGGAAACCAATATAACCGGGTTGCAGGGCTTGAATATAACCTTGCCGGAAGAGATAATTTCCTGACAGGCAAACTTTTTACACAAAAATCCTTTTCCCCAAAGACCAATGCAGCAGAGGAGTTTGCTCAAGGTTTAAATATTGCCTATTCGAGGAAGACTTATCTGTTGGAGTTTCTGCAGCTTTATGTAGGGCGTGATTTCAATGCAGAGACGGGATTTGTGCCCCGACGTGATTTCCTCGAGGTAAATCCCCGTGCAACCTACCGGTTTTATACCCGTAAAGGGCATCTTGTTTATCATGGGGTAACGGCAGAAATCAATAATTTCTATAAACCCGGAAACACAGGACTTACAGACCGTTCACTCGGGTTTGACTATTTTTTTGTGTATAAGAGTCGCGAACGAATTGACATCAAAGGATATAACAGGTATGTAGAGCTTTTACAGAATTTCGATCCAACCAACAAGGGGACTAATTATCTAGTGACAGGGAGTAAATATAACTGGAATGAAATATCGGCTTCGTTTGCCTCAGACAACCGCACCTTGTTTAAATATGATTTCCAGGCAGGCTATGGTGGTTACTTCAACGGATCGAGGTGGTATGCCCAGGGATCATTTAATTATCGTTTTCAACCCTATGGCTTTATATCTGTAATTTACACTTATAACGACCTGCTTTTACCGGAGCCCTGGACTCGCACAAAATTTTGGCTTGTCGGGCCTAAGCTTGATGTAACCTTTACGAATAAGCTTTTCTTCACTACCTATGTGCAATATAATCAACAAGCTGAAAACATGAATATTAATGCCCGGCTTCAATGGCGTTACAAACCTGTTTCCGACCTTTTCCTTGTTTATACCGATAATTATTTTCCCGGGGTTATGAGAGTAAAGAATCGTGCGCTTGTTTTAAAGCTTACTTACTGGTTTAACTGACGGATTGATTTATATATTGTTAACACAACCCAAAAATCAATTCTTTAACATTTTCTGCTAATTTTGGCGATGATATAATGCAGTTGATATGAACATCCAGATTAATGAAAAACAATTGAAGTTAGATGAGCGTTATCTCAGAATGGCGATGGTATGGTCCGGGAATTCTTATTGTACAAGGCGTCAGGTTGGAGCTCTTTTGGTTAAGGATAAGATGATTATTTCTGATGGTTACAACGGTACGCCCTCCGGGTTTGAGAATATTTGTGAGGATGAGAATAATAAAACAAAGCCTTACGTTCTTCATGCCGAAGCAAATGCAATAACTAAAGTTGCCAAATCGAATAATAGCAGCGAAGGAGCAACCTTGTATGTTACCTCATCGCCATGTCTGGAATGTTCAAAACTGATTATTCAGGCAGGCATTCGAAGGGTTGTTTTTTCGGAGACCTATCACATGAATGATGGCGTAGAACTTCTGGAAAGAGCTAAAGTAGAAGTTGTACAGGTTGAACTTTAATAATATAAAGTGTTAAGGTACCGAGACGATATTAATCCGGGACCTGGATACACAATGCAGATTTTTGAAATATTTATAACTGATTTGAATAATTACAATGGAGAACAGAACCCGAAGAAGTGTGATTTGGTTGCCTTTATTAGTCGTTGGTGCTATTGCTGCCGGCGTTTTTCTTGGCATTAAATTTCAAACCAACAGACAATTGGTCACACGGACCATGTTTATAAATAACGCCAATAAGATCGGTTCGATCCTGAACCTTGTCGAGAAGAATTATGTAGATACTGTTGATGCAAAAAAGATGATTGAGACAGCCATACCTGAGATTCTTAAGCAGCTTGATCCCCATACTGTTTATATTCCTGCCAAAGACATGGTTGAGGTGAGTGAGGAAATGTCCGGAAATTTCAGCGGTATTGGAGTACAATTCTCCATTCAGAACGATACTATAATGGTTATTGATGTGATCTCTGGTGGTCCTTCACAAAAACTAGGCATCAGAGCCGGTGACCGAATTGTTAAGGTAAATGACTCTATAATGGCTGGTGTAAAAGTCACCAATGAAAAGGTACTTAAGAAACTTCGCGGCATAAAAGATACGCATGTTAAAGTTGGAATTGCGCGTAAGGGCTTCAGCGAACTCATTGCATTTGACATAACACGAGGTGAGATTCCATTGAATAGTATTGATGTGAGTTATATGATGAACCCCAACACCGGATTTATCAAGGTAGGAAGGTTCGCCGAAAAAACTTATGATGAGTTTATGAGTGGCATGGAAAAGCTTGAAAAAGCTGGTGCAGAACAGTATGTCATTGACCTGCGAGGTAATCCTGGAGGTTATCTGGGAGCGGTAATCAAGATTGTCAGCGAATTTCTTAATGTTGGAGAGCTTGTTGTCTATACTGAAGGACGCACCCAACCAAAAAGAACTTTTAATGCCGAGAAAACCGGCACCTACTTTGGTAAAAAGGTAGTCGTTCTTGTCGATGAATATTCAGCTTCGGCCAGTGAGATATTTGCTGGTGCAATACAGGACAATGACCGTGGAACGATCGTAGGGCGACGCACATTTGGGAAAGGCCTTGTTCAGGAGCAGGTTCCCTTTTATGATGGTTCAGCAATCCGTTTGACAGTAGCCAGATATTATACCCCTTCCGGACGATGCATCCAGAAGTCTTACAAAAACGGACTCGAAGATTATTATGGAGATATACACCGTCGGATGGTTCATGGCGAGCTTGAACAAAAAGATAGCATTCGTTATAAAGACAATCATAAATATTACACTCGCAATAAACGGGTTGTTTATGGAGGTGGAGGTATAATGCCTGATATCTTTGTGGCTGCGGACACATCCGGAATGTCGCCCTATTATTCCAAAGTCGTTATGAAAGGGCTTGTTTATCAATATGCATTTGATTTTTCTGATAAAAATCGTACTGAACTCGGACAATTAAAGACCGGCAAAGAGTTTGAGGATTATTTACTCAAACATAATATCCTAACCTTGTTTACGGAATACTCGGCTAAACAGGGTATTAAAGCTGATGCCAAGGATCTTGCTGCTTCAGGGAAAATCATTGAAGCTCAGCTTATGGCCTATATTGCAAGAAATATTATTGGTGAAGTTGGGTTTTATTCGGTAATAAGCAAGATCGATGCAACGCTTTCAGAGGCTTCGAAAGCACTGGATACTAAAAATAAGCTTGTAAAGTCAAATTAAGTACTCATTTTATACTTATATTATATCCATTAAATTAAATCAGCATAAATTGTCTTTGGGGGATAAATGACCTTTGATGTGGGTATTGATGATCGTATTTTTTAGAGCTGTATCAAAAGAAGCTTTTTCTTTTTAACAATTTACAATATGAAATAAGAAATTCCAGATATTAGACTTTTGATAAAGACTCTATACGTTGACTTGAAAAGTCTCCCTGCCAATCATGATCATAACCATATGGTCAGCGACCTGCAGAAAATGAGAATAAAACATCTTCGGCATTATTCGCTGACTTGAAAAGTCTCCCGATCCATCGGGATCATAACCGCATAATCTGTGACCTGCTCAAAATGAAAGTAGAGCACATTTGGTGTTATCCGCTGACTTGAAAAGTCAGGATTTTCATAACCGCATGGTCAACGACCTGCGGAAAAAAACAAATACCAACATCTGCCTGAAAGGCAGGACAAAAACATAAACGGTATTGATATCGATTAACGATATTTTCTGAAAGATTGATTTTGCCCTGCCTTTCAGGCAGTTGTTTTGTATATTTCGATGTCCTTAGGTCGTTGACCTAAGGTTATGAAAATAGAACACCTTCGGTGGTCCACATTCATTTTATTGGTTGATATTCATCCAACTTGTGCTGTATTTGTTTTATGAAAGAGCTTATAGGGTATTCGGTTGATTGTTTTGCCCTAACCGGTATTAAAATACTCCAAAGGAGTTAAATCTGAATAACCCCCGGTTCCGTTTCACTTCACCGGGGGTAGTGATGCACAATATACCCCAGCCCCAAAGCGGGCTGAACATGCTTTTGGGACTTTATGGTTTGATACAGCTTCTTGATTTCTCCTTTTGCAGATAATTCTACAAAGATTTGGTAGCTATGCAGCCTGTTTCCGGCAACGTAGTTCCCAAATCTTTGTAGTTAATTAAGAAAAAAATTGTACCTTTGCAATTCGGTAATCCCACAACTATCTTTCTGTTAAGATAATTTAAACCTCAAATTGAATGGCAAAGTCGCAAGATACCTTTAACAAGAAAGAAAAAGAAAAAAAACGTCTCAAGAAAAGGCAGGAAAAGAGCCAGAAGAAAGAGGAGCGCAAAACCAATTCCGCCGGTGGCGATTTCGAGAGTATGCTTGCTTATGTAGACGAAAATGGTAACCTTACCGATACTCCACCGGATCCATCCAAGAAACGAAAAGTTAATGCCAGCAGCATTGAAATTAGTGTGCCACGAAGGGAAGAAGAGGAAGAAATTGCCGTACGAATAGGAAGGATCGACTTCTTCAACGATTCAAAAGGTTATGGTTTCATCAAGGAGCACGAGACGAATGAAAAATATTTCGTGCATATTAACGGCTTACTTGAAGATGTAAAAGAAGGTGATGTTGTCAATTTCGAGCTCGAAAAAGGGCTGAAAGGGCTGAACGCAATACGCGTTAAGAAGGTATAGACTTAAATTCTAAAGATCCTTTCCAAATACCCTGAACCGTTTATAGACACGTCCGCCAACTTTTTCCATTTCAGCACGAACTTTTGTATTATTCTCAAGTTCAAGATGAGAGTCCATGGTTGTCTTTCCAAGTTTATGTGCCGATTCAAACATTCTGATTCCCATTAATACATCGAGTCCCTTGCCACGGTAGGCCGGATCTACTCCTCCAAGCAGCAGGTTAATTTGTTTGGATTTTCGTGCGGCAGCGAAGATCTTAAATATTCCGAATGGAATTAGTTTTCCTTTTGCCTTAATGATTCCATCACCTATATGCGACATTCCAATTACAAACGAAACGACCTCATTTTTCTCATTCACAACTAGTTTTATAAATCGCGGATTAATCAAAAAGAGGTATCTGTTGGCAAAGTCATCCATCTCTTTTTCCGAGAAAGGAGTAAAGCCTACGATATCACTGAAGGTGAGATTGAGTAAATCTAAAACCGGATGGATATAGGGTTTTACTTTCCTTCGGGAGGTAAATTCAAGTACCTGAAGTCCAGGATTATTTCTTACTGTCCTTTCCTGAATTTTCAGATAAAATTCGGGCACCGGATAAGGGATTTTAATCTGGTAAGCGACCAGGTCAACTTCCTTTGAATATCCATTCTTCTCAACTAAATCAACCTGATATGGGAAATTACAATTCGAAGAAATCACCACCGGTTCATCGTATCCTTCGATCAGTAAGCCCTGGGGATCCTTATCAGAAAATGCAAGCGGTCCGATAATGCGTTCCATACCTTTTGATTTTCCCCAAACTTCAATTGCACCTAATAAGGCTGATGCAACTTCATCATCATTCCAGGTTTCAAAGAATGCAAACCGGACATTTTTTTCCTCATGCAAGGCATTGTATTTATGGTGAATAACGCCCATAATCCGGCCAATTACCTTTTTCCCTTCATAAGCGAGCAACAGGATTGTATCGCAGGCTGCAAAGGATTTATTAATCTTTGGATTGAAAAATTCCCAATCATCCATATATATTGGTGGAACCCAATTGAAATGATCTTTATGAATTGCGGCTGGCAAATGAATAAATTCCTTAAGCTCGCGTTTAGAACCCACTTCCTTTATAACTATTCTTCCTGTGTTTACAGGAGAACTAATCAACGGGCTTTCTGATCCTTCAGTAGGTTTAAGATCTTCTGTTTTATCCATTTACAAGGTTTAAAAGAGTCTGTTTGTTTGCTAAAGCGAGCGCAAGATATTTTTTTTTCAAACAACATGCAAATAATCCCTGATTTTAGATAAACCTTTTTCAACCTTAATCGTTTATATAGTTAAACAATTTAAATTACAAAATCATGAGTTTTACATTGCCAACGCTCCAATACGATTACAAGGCTCTCGAGCCTTATATCGACGCGCAGACCATGGAGATCCACCATTCCAAGCATCACGCAGCTTACACGAACAATCTTAACGCGGCTCTTGAAAACAGCGAACTTAAAGGAAAGAGTATTGAAGAGATTATCTCTGGCGTTTCGAAATTAGGTCCTGCAATCCGTAACAATGGAGGTGGATATTATAATCACAATCTTTACTGGGACGTAATGACTCCCGGAGGACCAGCAGGTCCCGAAGGCAAACTTCTTGAGTCAATTAACGGATCATTTGGTTCTTTTGACCTGTTCAAAGAGGCTTTTACAAAGGCGGCCGTTACCCGTTTTGGGAGTGGCTGGGCATGGCTGGTACAGAAAGGTGACAGTCTTGTTGTTACATCCACACCAAATCAGGATAACCCATTGATGGATGTTTCAGAAGTTCAGGGATCTCCGATTCTTACAATTGATGTATGGGAACACGCCTACTATCTGAAATATCAAAACAGACGTCCTGAATATATTGAATCCTTTTTCAAGGTGATCAATTGGAATGAGGTAGCCAAGAGATTAAAGGCTTAATCATTAAAACTTTCCCGGGAATTTTGAGGTAAATTAGGAAGCACTTTACCCGAAGATTAATCCTGAAAAAGCGCAAAGAGTCTGAGAGTTTAGGAAATATTTTTCCAAATCTTTGGATTCTTTGCGCTAATTTTTATCTCACAAGGAGAGAAGACTTTTTACTTTATCAGAAATCAACCTGCCATCAACTTTTCCTGCAAGCTCTTTCGAAGCGATTCCCATCACCTTACCCATTTCCTTTATTGAAGCAGCACCTGTCTGCTCAATAATTGACCTGATAGCTGCAGTCAGTTCTTCGTCTGACATCTGTTTAGGTAAATAACCCTCAAGAATTTTCACCTGAGTCATCTCAGGCTCATAGAGATCCAGACGGTTTTGCTGTTTGTAGATATCCGCTGAATCACGGCCTTGTTTAGCAAGTTTAGCAATTGCCTTAATTGCAGCTTCATCACTTAACTCCTCAGATCCGCTTTTGGCAGTCTTTGCCTCGAGCAGAACCTTTTTTACATTACGCAGAGCCTCAAGCTTCTCTTTATCACGAGCCAGCATAGCTTGTTTAATGTCTTCGCTGATTTGATCGAATAGATTCATGTTTTAAAAATTTATTTTAGTCTGCATTGTCGTGCAGATATGGATTATTTTTCCGTAGGCGTGGTCCCTCATCCGGGTTATCAGAAAGAGAATACCGTGATATTTCGCGTCCGTGAAGATCCGGTCTACTGGAACTCTTTGCTTTCCTTCGTTCGTAGGCAGGTACCCTGTAAAGTTCTTCGATATAATCTTCAGTTTCGCTGAAAAAGTCAACCTGCATGACCCGTTTACCCTCTTCACTGATGCCATCACCAAACGGATCGATCCGGATAGGAGGATAAAGCTGACTTATGATCTCATCTTTCTTATCAGCAGGAGTCTCTGCGAAGACAGGATATTTAGAAGTATGTGTCGTTTCACTTCCAAAGAATCCGGAAGGGAAAGACTTAAAGTCGTCGAAGAGGGGAACTTTTTCACGCTGAGGCTGAGATGAACTGTTCATTTCCGGGATGGAACTTGTTTTAAATCCAGTGGCGATAACTGTAACGCTAATCTCCTCTCCCATTTCAGGATCCACAGCTACACCGTAAATCAGATCGGCAGTATTCCCTGCCATTTCCTGTACATATTCATTCA
>CAINLJ010000270.1 GCA_903850335.1 uncultured Bacteroidia bacterium
GATCTTTAAAAGAGGTTTTGTTAGAATAAATACAGATGAGTTTTCCGTCCTTCAGGTTGACGCAGATGGTATGGCTATGAAAACTTGTAACCTCACTGAAAATAAGGTTCATCAGATTGCAAAATATTTTGCAGATAAATCAAAGTTAATCTTTAACGGCACTTTAAATCTGGCAAAGCTCGGGTCTTTGGTTCAAACTGAGTCAGAGGGTCTTCCAATTACCAAATCCTCGGCAGTAAATCACAAAGTAGAAGAGATTACACCACCGGAGGATGAAGGATTACCAGCAATGCGTTCGGCTGGAATAGCTATTACAAAAAACGGGATGGCTGAACATTTGTTTTCCCGCTTTAAGCTTAACACGGAACTTCAGAATCATCTGCTTGCCGATGCTCCGCTTCATAGTGAATTCAGAATCAAAGTTCCTGTCAAGACATTGTATTCCAATGATTTGATTCAAGGATACCGAATGGATATAGCTTATGAATCAGACCCTGAAAAGTGGTATTCGCTTCATCAGAGAAAAGATGAGTATACATGGTTTAATGAAACCAATCAGGCTTCAATAATTTCTGGAATAGAGCCTGATGAAGGTTATGTTGAACTTGCGATTACAGAAGATCACGATGATCCTGATGATGTTTTTGTTTCTGAGACGTTGGCAAGATGGGAAGGATGGAGTTTATCAGTTCGAAAACCCGGCTATGCAATTAATGATTCTGAAGACTATGAACTTAAAACGGGGGAATCGCAAAAACGCGACTATGTTAATAAGGATAAGGCCATTGAAAGGAAAAAATATGCATTTGACCCGGATTTGGAGTTTAAAATTAATGCACAATCAAACCCGGTTGCGGGAACTTTGCCTAAGCTTCGGTTTGGTAAAGATTACCGCATTAGGATTCGGGCAGTTGACCTTGCAGGGAATAGTGTGCCACTCATTCAAGAGAGTGAAGATTCTCAGGAAACTATCCGAAAAAATATACGATACATGCGTTTTGAGCCATTAAGCAGTCCTGTTTTTTTAGTTGGTAATCAGTTAAGAGACGGAGAATTCCTTGAAAGAATGGTCATTCGCAGCAACTTTGATACTTCGACAAAGGACTACGAAAATAAATTTCCTGTTAATCACCAGGTATTTGATGAGTTCTCACGGAGGTATTTTCTTCCGCCCAAAAACAGTCAGGCGATGGCCGAAACGCATGGAATGATTGAAAAAGCTTTTTCAAACAATCCCGTTGCGGCCAAAGAGATTTACAACCTGATCACTACACATGAGGGATTATACCAACATGACAAGAATAACCACGAAAAAGTATATCAACCTTCTGAAGTTGAGATCATTTACCTTCCTGATCCGATGGCTGCCGGTGTAGCACTGTTTATTTCAGAAGGGGTTGACCATACTCATACTCAGGAGTTCAAGCCCAGAATGTTCAGCTTCTTCTCCAATGATGAAATTTTACAGTCAAATACAAATGTCAGTATTCCTGAAGCATGGTACTCAGCTGGCATAATTCATATCCGTCTTGAAGAGGGAGAAATTGAGAGTAAATGGAACGCATCGACCAGAACCTTTACAGTATTCCTGCCCAAAGGTCTTCGTAGCCGATTAAAATTCAGCACTTTCTGGAGAGAAAAGGATTTTAAGGAACTTTCAGCACTATGGAAAAATATGGTGGAGAAATCACCATCAAACATAGGTGAACTTGATCTTCTTGCACGCTCAGGTCAACATTGGATGCTTAGCCCATCACGCGAACTGGAGTTAATCCATGCTGTTCAACAGCCAGTAATTGAACCAGTTATTCAGGTATTAATTCCTGAAAGAAATTACGGGGACACTACGGCAAATATTAACACCCGATTTTTGGTGCATGGAGAGAGTACTGAAAAAGTCGAATATCAGGCCAGATGGACCGAGTCGTATGATGATGGTATATCATTGACAATTAAACAAATAGACGGAACAAATTCTATTTCTGATATCGATATCAGTTATGTCGACGACCTAATAACCAAGGGAACCATTCCCTCATTTAATAAAATTGAGGTTAAGGAAAATCCGAAGTTACTCTTCCAACCCCACCGGCAGCTTCAGCGACAGACAATTACAGATTTCAGGTTAAATCCGCAGCCTGAAGCTGGTCGCGTCAATAATCTCTTTAAAGCACAAAGTGTATTGCTTGATAAGGTCCGGCAGGAAAAATCAGTAGCCCCCAAAAATCTTTCCAACCGTCTGAAATTTGAGATTCATGAATCACGCTTTAGTTTTTTAAAACACATTGAACTTCGGTTCGATCCACTGGTTCAAAATTTCGGAGATACAAAACACCGTTGGGTAGATTATAAAATAGTTGCAGCCTCACGCTACCGTGAATATTTTGGGAAAATATTAAAGGAATATCCGGATCAAACTTCTGTTCGGGAAAGTAAATGGGTCGAAAAGATAAATATACTGAGTACAACAAGGCCTAAGATACCTGAAATTGATTATATCATACCGACTTTTGAATGGCATAAAACACAGGATAAAGACACAATACGACATCAAAGACTAGGTGGCGGATTGCGCATTTTTCTTAAAAGACCGTGGTTTTCATCCGGTGATGACGAAATGTTGGGCATAATCCTGCCCCCGGCAGCAGCAAAATCACCATCTATCTCTGGTGCATTGTCATCTTATACTGGTTATTTTACACATTGGGGACTTGATCCGCTCCATAATTCTACTCAACCTGATTTATTGAGCCCGGCTCCCGGCGATTTCAGAATGAATCCAACTTTTGATGAAAATGTCCAATATCCTGATATGGGTAAGTTGCATGCAAATGTTGTTGCTTACCCGGTAATCTTCGATGAAGAACGTCAGCAATGGTTTTGCGATCTGGCTATAAATCCGAAAAATCTTTATTTCCCTTTTATAAAGCTAGCGCTCGCAAGGTACCAGCCTAATTCAGTCCATGCCGGAGATACGGATGTTTGCCTTTCGTCAGTAGTCCTAGCTGACATGATGCAACTTATGCCGGATAGAACAACAGTCATTCAATTCAAAAAAGAGGATGTTAATTCTAAATTTTCGGTGACAGTTTCCGGAGTCATATACAGTGATATATCAAACCCTTTTAAATTATATAATTTTATTCGTATTTCTCTGATTGATAGTCGTATTGGGCAACCTATTTATGGGCTTGTGGATGATGGAATTAATGCAAAAGACCTAAGAGACGAGAAAGTTGAAATCGAAATAACAGAACGTAATGTAACAAATAACAGATTCAAAATTACAGCAGATTTCAGGTTACAGCATAATTATAAAACAGCTCCTTTTCAGGTTGTAGTTGAAGAGTTTGAACGTGGCCCGAAGAAAATGAAGGTTCCGTCTGAATATGAAGATAGGCTTGAGCAGTCCGAAGAAACAGACAAACTTGTTTATGCAGATGTGTTTAAAATTAACGAGGCAAGATAAATAGGGAACCTTTTTTGGTATGCCGCTTGCGGTTCAATCCCTAAAACATATCTTTGCCACTCTATGTTTCATTAATAGCCGGATCTTTCAGTAATGAGTAAACAAGTAATATTTTGTAATTGTGGGTCCAAATTAATCGGATCTGAACGGTTGAAAGGTATCTCAGATCATCTTGAGATAAAAAACTGTCAGGTTATTGAAATTTCTGATTTATGTGGATGTGCTGTTGAAAAGCCGGATGAAATTCGTAAGCTATTTAATGGTTCTGATGACTTTTTGATTATTGCCTGTTATCCACGCAGTGTCAGTCTTTTGCTTGGTAAATGTGGAATTGAGATTAAATCATTGAATTTGAATTATATCAATTTCAGAGAATTAAATAATATTCAGATCTTTAAGGAAATAGATACATTTTTGGAGAGTGAAGAAGGCAGTCGAAAACCAGATTATTTATCTTACAACAATGAATGGCCATCCTGGTTTCCAATAATTGACAACTCACGATGTAATTCGTGCGGACAGTGTTCCGATTTTTGTCTCTTTGGAGTTTACGAGAAAATTGATAATAAGGTTGTTGTAGTAAACCCCAAAGGATGTAAGTATAATTGTCCGGCGTGTGCGAGAATATGTCCGCAGATTGCTATAATTTTTCCAAAATATGAGCATTCGGGAGCGATTGCCGGTTCGGAAACTTTTGATGAGCTGGCTGAACAAAGGCGGCAAAATAGTGATATAGATACAATTCTTGGAACCAACATTTATAAGGCACTTGAAATGCGAAAAGCGAAGAGACAATCTATTATTCGCTCAACAGCTATGCAACAGGCAATTGTAGAAAGAGAAAAAGCCCTTGCCGAAAAAAATCCAAATCAATAATCTGACGCATAATGTCGCTACTCAGGAATTTTCTAAAGTCGGATCTCCATTGTATTTGGAAATTCTCATATAACCTTGGATGGAAGGGGATTATAGGATTTAATAAGTTTCAGAAAAGGAAGATGAAGGGAGAAATCTTCCCGGCATTTCAGTTTATATCGGTTACAGACGACTGTAATCTTTCGTGTCAGGGTTGCTGGGTGACCAAGGAAGGAAAAGGCTCATCTCTTGATCTGAAAGCACTAAACAAAATCATCACTGAAAGTAAAAGGTACGGATCCTATTTTTATGGAATACTTGGAGGAGAACCGTTGATGTACAGTGATTTAATGACTTTATTCAGGTCACATCCGGATTGCTATTTTCAATTATTTACAAACGGAACCCTATTAAATGATAAAATAGCCAATGAACTAAAAATGTTGGCAAATGTTACTCCTTTAATTAGTCTTGAGGGAAATGAAAATGTTTCTGATATACGAAGAGGGAGCAATCGGGTTTTTGAACGGACGATAAGGGCAATTGAGACAAGTACATCTCACGGACTGATAACCGGAGTTGCTATAAGTGTTTGTAAATCAAATATTGATATGGCATTATCGGATTATTTTATCGATATGCTGCACTCTCGGGGGGTCGTTTATGTCTGGTATTATATTTATCGTCCTACAGGTGAGAACCCGCATTATGAACTGGCACTTTCGGATGAGGAGATTCTGAGGTTGAGAAAGTTTCTTGTTGATGGCAGAGTAAAATACCCCATCGTGATGATTGATTCATACTGGGGTGCTGATGGTGAACCGTTTTGTCCGGCTGTTGAAGGATTGAGTCATCACATAAACCCAGGTGGAAACATTGAACCTTGCCCCGTAATTCAGTTCTCGGCCGATCATATCAATGAAGGTGAATTAAAGACGGTATATGAACAATCAGAATTTCTAAAATGCTTTAAATCTGAGGTTAACGGACTAACTAAAGGCTGCATATTGATGGAGGATCCTCAATGGCTGGCGAAATTTGCGACTGACCATCATGCAAAGAATACATCGAACCGTTCAGACCTCTATGAACATCTAAGCAGTGGAAGTAAGATTTGTAGTCATGGAAGTTGTGAAAAAATACCGGAAAAAAGCAGGATATACAGAATAGCAAAAAAAAGAGCCTTCTTTGGTTTAGGTGCTTACGGATAATTAATTAAAAATGGATTCAAAGATATTTAAATCCCTGTTTACACTGGATATTCCAATTGTTAAATCGAGTCGTGAGCAGATAAGGGCTACAATTGAGGCTCATTTTCTGAAATTTAAGGTTATGCCTCCTGTGAGCCATGATAGTTTATTCCGGGTTGCCAGCTTACTTATCGACGAGAATAAGTGGGAAGAAAGATACCGTGCATTCATTATGGTATGTTGCGGAAATGCGATTTGGCGAACTGTAGTCGGCTCAATACCATTTAACCGACGGATATTTCTTTTGCCCCAATGTCTTAGAAATAGTGTCTATTGTAAGGCCGAACAGGATGATCTTGGTCTCTTATGCGGAGAATGTGGCCATTGCAGTATTTCAGGTCTGTTGCGTGAAGCTGAAAATCTGGGATATGTTGCACTCGTTACTGAAGGCACAACAATCACTACAAGACTCATCGAAAGTGGTAAGGTAGATGCAGTAATCGGAGTTGGATGTATGGAGGTGTTACAGAAAATGTTTGCCTCTGTGAGTAAATATTCAATTCCAGGTATTGGAATACCATTAACGTCTTGTGGATGTGTTGATACAACAGCTGATTCAGACTGGATTAAACAAGAGATTTATAATTTTCGTGAGGATCCATCGATCAGGCTTTTAAATCTGAATTATCTTAAGAATAAATCATCTTCGATATTTGGCGAGGAACAACTTATCAGGATGCTGGGCGTTCCCAAAAGTAGAACCGAAGTTATAGCCTTTGAATCCCTTTTATCTGGTGGTCAGCGTTTAAGACCCTTTCTGACAGTTCTCGCCTATGAGGCTTTTGTACCCGAACCAGATCCTACAATTTTGAATATGCTTGCCTTGTCCGTTGAGTGTTTCCACAAAGCATCTCTTATACATGATGATATAGAAGATAATGACGAAATAAGATATGGGGTTGAGACCCTTCATACTCAGCATGGTGTACCCATAGCAATAAATGTTGGAGATTATCTGATTGGTGAGGGATACAGGTTGATATCCGAAAGTACACTCTCCTCAGCTATGATTCGCGAAGGAGTCAAAATAGTTTCACGCGGCCATCGTACACTCACAATCGGACAGGGTGCAGAATTAATTTCAATCCAGTCAAACGAAATTCTTACACTTGGTGAAATGCTGGAATTATTTGAAAATAAGACTGCTGCTGCATTTAAAGTTTCACTTCTTTTGGGCGCTACTGTCGGAGGAGCTTCGTCCGAAATGCTTGAAGGACTTAGCAATTTCAGCAGATTGATAGGTATTGGCTATCAGATTAAAGATGATATTTCAGATTTCAAGGGGAATAAGGGAGATATCGCAATCAGGAAATTTTCCATATTACTCTCGATTTTAATGGAAAAACTTCCTCCTTCAGAAAAAGAAATAATGACAAGATGCTATAAATCAGATGATTTTGAATCATTATATAAATTGATTGATTTCTATCAAATAGAGGAAATTACCAAAGAACTCCTGGTCACCACGATTAATGATGCAAAATTATGCCTCGACAATCTTTCGAATCTTGGTCTAAAACTGGCTTTATATGAAATTTTGGGGAAGATTTTTAAGGATTATATTTAGAATTGCATCAATTAATCAGCTTAGAAAAGTAAAACCTAAACTTCTTGAGGCAGTTTTAGCTAAGTCGATTTCAATTCTTGATGATGAAATGGCTAAAGAAATTAGCAATTTCATACGAATGAGTCAAACCGTACAAGGCGGATTTGCTGATCGGGGTGGTAAACCGGATTTGTATTATTCATTGTTTGGCTACTATATTGCTGAAGCATTTTCAGTTCAAGAGGTCATGAGTCCGTTGAAAAGATATGTTTCAGAAGTTGTTATAAACAACGAATTGTCAGGAGTATATCGTTATTGCGGAGCGATTTTGTATGTTAAACTTGTCGGATTGGATTCGCACACGGATAAGCTACGTGAAGAAATTGTAAAAGAGCTTAAAAAATCGACATCCAAACAACCTGAGTATTCGGGATTTTTGGGAATTCTGGCTTTGTTTTACCTGAAGGATTTTTCAACAATAAAATGGGTCGTAAATCAATATAGCAGAAGTTATTTAAGAAAAAATAATTTACCATGCCCGGTGGAATCTGCCATCCTGGTGATTCACGGATTAGCCGGAAAAAAAGTTGAAGAATTTCCGGATAAATTATTCAAATTTTATCGTGAGAATGGTGGTTTTGCTGCACTGGAAAAGGCTCCATCCGAAGACCTTCTCTCAACTGGGGTGGCCTTATTCGCATTAAATTTTTTGGATGTTGATCTGAGGCTGATAAAACCAGATTGCCTTAATTTTGTTGATAGTTTGTATGATAGTGGTGGTTTTCGATCTGCCTTATCAGATTCGGTAAGTGATGTGGAATATACATTTTATGGGCTACTTGCCCTTGGATCACTGGTGTAATTGTAAATTTGTTTAGTTTAGATTGAAACTTATGAAAGGAATAAACCTTGAAGACAGGTTCACCGAATTAGTTGAAATACTTCGTTCTGAGAGGAACGAAGCCGGATTCTGGAGCGGAAAACTTTCATCAAGTTCATTGGCGACTGCTGTATCCGTTGTAGCACTCAAAATAAATAATAAAGCTGAAGATAATGCATTGGTAATAAATGGATTAAATTGGCTTTTAAATCACGTGAATTCAGACGGAGGGTATGGTGACACTCCCCAAAGTAAAAGTAACGTTAGCACTACATTACTTTGTTATGCCGCTGTCAGCTACTGTGGCTCAGGGAATCAATCCTGCAATTTAGTTATTGATGGGATCCGGACCTATCTTTCCAAAGAAAGAATTAATCTTGAAAGCCGGGAAATAACCTCTTCAGTTTTGGCTTTTTACGGAAATGATTATACCTTTTCTGTTCCTATACTTTCTATGCTTGTAATATGTGGTGTTCTTGATTCAAAAAGTTGTGACAAGATCCCCCAATTGCCGTTTGAATTTACATTATTACCCACTTCATGGTATAGTTTATTCAATCTGCATGTTGTTAGCTATGCCATACCTGCATTGGTAGCAGTAGGAATTTTTGTTTTCAAATCCAGGAAAAGACATAATCCATTAATGGCCTGGATAAGGAAAAAGTCAATAAATCATGCATTGCGAAAACTTGAAAATATTGTACCCGAAAGTGGTGGCTTTCTGGAGGCTATTCCTTTAACTGCCTTTGTATCGATGTGTCTTATTTCCTCGGGATATGCAAATAACGGTGTTGTTAACAAAGGCATACATTTTTTGCAAATCCAGCAACGACAGGATGGGAGTTGGCCAATCGATACGGATCTTTCAACCTGGGTAACGACACTAAGCGTTAAATCACTTGGTTCGGAGATGATTAATAAATTCTCTATAAGTGAAATATCAAGGATTATAAACCATCTGGAATCCGTTCAATCTGCGAATATACACCCTTTTAATCAGGCGCAACCCGGCGGTTGGGGTTGGACGAATTTTTCCGGATCGGTGCCTGACGTCGACGATACATGCGGAGCAATTTTGGCATTGCTCGAATTGCAAGAATCCAAAGTTGACATAAATCCAATTATTAATGGTTGTAAATGGCTGTTATCACTGCAAAATAAAGACGGCGGTTTTCCTACTTTCTGCAAAGGTTGGGGCCGTCTTCCTTTTGACAGTAGTTGTGCAGATCTGACGGGCCATGTATTTCTTGCTTTAACAAGGTCCAGAGAGATTATAGACAATGAAATGCCTCCAGGGCTAAAGAATTCAATTAACGATTCTATTGCCCGGGCATTGGGTTACTTGTGGAAAGTCCAGGAGGATAATGGTTGTTGGATACCATTATGGTTTGGAAACCAGCATTCAAAGGATTTCAAGAATCCTGTTTATGGTACAGCTAAAGTGGTTATCTATTTAAGAGATAGCTTATTGTGTCATTTGCTTGATGATAATATTAAAGTAAATGTTCAAAAGATGTTGTTGCGTGCACAACAGTTCTTACTGAGTCAACAAAACGATGATGGCAGTTGGGGCGGTGAGATTGGGATTGAAGGAAGTATTGAAGAAAGTGCACTGGCAATTTCTGCTCTTGCAGGGATCAATGAGAGTGCTTGCATAAGAGGATTTGACTGGTTGCAGATGGAGTATGTCAAAAACGGATTAAGATCAAATCCAATAGGTCTTTACTTTGCAATGCTATGGTACGATGAGAAGCTTTTCCCAATTATTTATTATATTGAGGCCATCCGGAGATATCTGAAAAACGGACCCTCCTTTTGTCAGAATGAAAAACTATCAGGAATTGTGTAGATGCGCAAGAAATTAATCATAATTGGATTATTATTTCCGGTGTGGATATTATTGTATTACTACAAGGAAGAATCAGCGAATTTTATTGTATATAATTGGTTTCGTTTACCTTATGAATCAAATGTTTCGACTACATTATGGTTTTTTATCAGTAATCTTCAAAAAATCTTTCTAATACTCGTTCTGGTTATATTTCTTACAGGGATCGTACGTTCGTATTTTTCTCCTGAAAAGACAAGGAATATTTTGGAGGGGAAACCTCTTTTTGCCGGGAATGTTCTAGCTTCACTCCTTGGGATACTTACACCCTTCTGTTCCTGTTCCGCAATACCCCTTTTTTTGGGATTTGTCGAAACTGGTATTCCTCTCGGAATAACATTTTCTTTTCTCATTGCTGCACCTATGATCAATGAAGTTGCTGTAATCATGTTATTTAGCATGTTTGGCTGGAAGACAGGGTTAGTTTATGTTTTATCAGGGCTTTTAATTTCGATCCTCTCAGGTTGGATAATAGGTAGGCTGAAACTGGAAAGATGGCTTCAGGATTGGGTAATTCAGATAAAAACAGGAATCGGACAATCGTCAGATGCGCAATTGGATTTCAGCACCCGGATCGAAATTGGCCAAAGTGCTGTCAGGGAGATAGTTATAAAAATATGGCTGTATGTTGTTGCAGGTATTGCAGTTGGGGCTATCGTTCATGGATATGTTTCCAATGATTATTTAGCAGGTCTGTTCAACAAATCAACCTGGTATTCAGTCCCGCTGGCCGTTTTAACGGGAATTCCAATTTATGCCTGTTCACCGGGGGCAGTACCCATTTTATATGCTCTTATAGAAAAAGGAGTTCCGTTAGGCACGGCACTTGCATTTATGATGTCTGTAATTGCTATTTCATTACCGGAATTAATTATCCTTAAAAAAGTATTGAAGATTCAATTTATCCTGGTTTTTGCGGGAATTTTAACGGTTGGTATTATTCTGGTAGGCTATGTAATGAATCTCGTGTTTTAACCTAATCCCTTATTTAGACGTAAACTAAATTCTCCTGCATCCTTGCACATACTGCGGAATGATTCTAATTTTAGGGCAAAGTTTATACTCAAAAAATTATGAATAAGCGTATTATTTCGTTCATATTTGCTGCTTTATCATTAGCGGTTACAGCTAAAGCTCAGGATGCGACAACCTGGAGGGGACCCGGATCAACGGGTATTTATCCGGAAAATGGGTTATTAAGATCATGGCCTTCTGAGGGTCCGCAACTCCTTTGGCATTATGATGATCTGGGTGATGGCTTTTCTTCCCCTGTGTTCGCAAATGAGAAGATTTATATCTCTGCAGCAGAAGATAATAAGGGATTTATTTATGCATTAAACCCGGACGGAAAGCTCGAATGGAAGGCTTCGTACGGTGAAGAATGGATAGAGAATTATCCTGGTGCCAGAGCAACTCCCACTGTTTGTGGTGATAAACTATATATTTATTCGGGAACCGGGGTCCTAACCTGTTTGAACACATCCAATGGATCGGTTAACTGGAAAAAAGATATTATTAAGGATTATGAAGGTGCCAATATTAATTGGGGTGTAACAGAGACGGTAGTTATCGAAGGCGATAAGGTTTATATTACATGTGGCGGACCAGTAAATAATATTGTTGCCTTGAATCGTAATAACGGTCAGCTTGTTTGGAGCAGCAAGGGTGTGGGAGAAAAGCCTGCATATTGCACACCGGTTATCGTGAAACTTCAATCACGTAAGTTGTTGGTTACCATGACGGAAAAACATATTATTGGATTAGATGCTGAGACAGGGGTAACACTTTGGTCATACGAGCATATAAACCAGTGGGCAGTTCAGGCAAATACCCCAGTCTTTTATGAGAATAGTCTCTTCTGTTTTAGTGGTTATGGCCAGGGGGGAGAAAGACTTGATTTAAATGCAGACGGAAGTCAGGTTACTAAGGTATGGTTCAGCAAAAAGGTTGACAGCCGAATGGGAGGTGCTGTTATTCTGAACGGTTATATATACGGATCGGGCGATAATACACGAGACTGGCAATGTACAGATTGGAAGACCGGGGAACAGAAATATGCCTCTCAGGCAATTGCTAAGGGTAATGTTATTGCTGCCGATGGAATGTTGTTTTGTTATAGCGAAAGAGGCGAACTTGCAATTGTCCCGGCAACTCCCCAGGGATTCAATATTGCAGGTAAAACAAAGGTTGAATTGGGAAGTGGTCAGCATTGGGCTCATTTAGTGATTCATGATGGTCGTCTTTATGTAAGGCACGGTAAGTCACTAATTGCCTACAAGATAAAATAATTTGGTTTTTATCATGCATTTAAACTCATATTAAAACGGGAGAAATTGTAAACAAACCAATATTCTCCCGTTTTTAATTATCATCAATACGTTAACTATGAAGAAAGTTGTTTTGTTTATCATTATAGTTTTAATAACCCAATCTGCATTCAATCAGGTAATTCAATGGAGAGGGCCCAAAAGGGACGGATATTTTAAAGAAACCGGGTTAATGAAGTCATGGCCAGTTGAGGGACCTCAGATAGTCTTAAAGGTCGATAATCTGGGGAAGGGATATTCGTCACCCGTAGTTGCAAATCAAACTATTTACATAACCGGTATGATTGATTCTCTCGATTATCTTACTTCGGTTGACAATATGGGAAAAGTAAACTGGCAGGTGCCATATGGACGATCATGGTCCAAATCCTTTCCTGATACCCGCTCTACGCCAACTGTTGAAGGTGACCGGGTTTATGTAATTGGAGGTCAGGGCCGGCTGGTTTGTATTAATGCCTATACAGGGAAAGAAATCTGGGCTGTTGATGTTGATCAGGAATTTAAGGGAGAATGGCACAATTGGGGAGTTTCCGAATCACCCCTCGTTGTTGACGATAATGTAATTTGTACTCCAGGAGGTAAAGAAACCTCGGTAGTGGCGTTTAATAAAAATACTGGAAAACTTGTTTGGAAGAGTGAGTGTATAGGAGGCCAAAGGTCTTATGCTTCTCCAACTCTTTATGAGTATGGAAAATTCAGATTCATCCTTGCGATGACTACAACTCACCTTATTGCACTATTACCCGAAAATGGTAAAACAGCCTGGAGTTATAAATATTTCAAAAACGAATGGGTAGAGGATAAAGAGGATGATGGACTTATTTTGACAAATACTCCTGTTTATAAAAATAATGAGATCTTCCTGTCGATGGGGTATGATTATCCGGCTGTAATGCTTAAAATGGATTCAACAGGAACTGGTGTTACAGAAAAGTGGATAGACCATACACTTGATAATCATCATCATGGAGTGATGGTATATGGCGATTATCTATACGGTTCAAATTGGATAAGTAACGGCAAAGGAAAATGGGTTTGCCTTAAATGGGATACAGGTGAGGTTCGTTATGAGACCGACTGGATTAACAAGGGATCAATTATCGGGGCAGAAAATTTGTTTTATGTTTATGAAGAGAAGTCCGGCACTGTTGGGCTGATTAAACCGAATCCAGATAAATGGGATGTAATAAGCTCATTTAAGCTTACAAGTGGCACAGGACCTCATTGGGCACATCCATTTATAAATGATGGTAAGCTCTATATGCGCCATGGTTCTGTTTTGGTAGTTTATGCCATTCGGGAACCAATGCGTTAAAATAGAAGTATTTCAAAAAACATTCTATCTAAATATCCAATTAATAATACTTAATTTCTAATTAATGAAGGCAACTGTTTTTTTTATTTTGATGTTTCTTTTGCTGGATTCATTTGGTCAGGAAATCGTTCAATGGCGGGGTCCATTACGTAATGGAATCTATAATGAGAAGGGTCTTCTAAAAAAGTGGCCTGAAGCAGGACCTAAAGTCGAATTGGAGATTTCAGGAATTGGAAAGGGGTATTCGCAACCTGTTGTGTCAGATAATATGATCTTTGTAACCGGAATTAAACAGGATACATTGGATATGATTTCTGCTTATGATCTGAAAGGTAATCTGATTTGGAATCAGATTTATGGTCGTGCATGGGCAAATTCATATCCAGACACTCGTTGTACGCCTACTATACAAAATCATAAAGTATATCTAATTAGTGGAATGGGTGCAGTTACCTGTCTGGATGCCTTAAATGGAAAAATAGTCTGGTCGCAGGAGGCTCACACACAATTTAAGGGAAGCTACGATCGATGGGGTGTTTCTGAATCCGTTTTACTTACCGATCAGGCTGCTCTCTATGTCACAGGAGGAGAAGAGACAACTGTAGTAGCCTTTGATAAGATTACTGGTAAATTAATTTGGAAAACCAAAAGCGTTGGAGGTTCACGTGCTTATGTTTCCTCCTTACTTATTGAACGTAACGGAATGAAAATCGTTGTTGCAGAAACAATGGATAACCTGATTGGAATCAATGCCACAGACGGAGAAATTCTTTGGAATTTCGATCTTAAACCATTCGAACAAGTGAAAATGGGAAAAGGCATCAACACAAATACACCACTCTATTTTGACGGAGACCTGTTCGTGACGAGTGGTTATGACCATACTGCAGTTATGATTTCGCTTTCTCCAGATTGCCGTAATGTAACTTTGAAATGGCAAAATGATGTAATGGACACGCATCATGGAGGTGTTGTCCTGATCGACGGAAATATTTTTGGAACTAACTGGATCAATAATTCCAAAGGACAGTGGGTTTCACTCAATTGGGCAACGGGCAATACGAATTGGGTAAAAGATTGGATAGCAAAGGGTTCTATAATTGCTGCTGATGGCCTGCTTTATTGTTATGATGAAAAAGCAGGTAATGTGGCGCTCGTTCAGCCAGATTCGTCTGATTTCAAAATTATAAGTACTTTTAAGTTCGAAGGTGGAGAAGGCCCTTATTGGGCGCATCCATCAATATATGAAGGAAAGCTTTATCTCCGTCATGGTAATGTAATGCGCAGTTATAATGTAAAAGGGGAATAATCTTTAATCCGAAGATTGATGATTCAAAAAAAGATTTTGAATATTACGATTATAGTAGTTTCAGTCGTTGGTATAATGATGATTATATGGTGGCTGACAAAGGATCCTACAGCCAAATTCTCCAAAAGTCTTCCCGGGCTGGATAAAAGAGGAGTAGGAGACACGGTATCCGAAAATGTTGAAATAGGTAAAATATTTGAATCCAATACATTAGTTTATAATGAATTGCCAGGTACATGGCCGCGTTTCAGGGGCGTTGATTTTGATAATATTTCTAAGTCCCCTGTCAGACTGAAAGAAAAGTTTGGATCCAAAGGTCCGGATATTAGATGGACGTTATCATTGGGTGAGGGGCATTCAGGGGCTGCTATTTATAAAGGGCTTGTGTACGTTCTTGATTATAACGAGAAAGATAAGGCTGATTTATTGCGATGCCTGATTCTTAAGGACGGAAAAGAATTATGGAGACGAGGTTATCACGTTACGATCAAGAGAAATCATGGAATGTCAAGAACAATTCCTGCAATAAACGAAAAATATATCGTTACAATAGGACCACGTTGTCACGTGATGTGTCTCGACCGGACAACTGGCAACTTCAGATGGGGACTCGATGTTGCAAAGGAATATGCTGTAGAAATACCGTTCTGGTATACAGGACAGTGTCCTTTGATTGACAACGACATAGCAGTTATAGCTACTGGTGGAAAGGCACTTATGGTTGGCATAAGCTGTGAGACTGGAAAGAAATTATGGGAAACCCCTAATCCTGATGGCTGGAACATGTCTCATTCCTCAATAATGCCATTCAATTTTGGAGGCCGTAAGATGTATGTTTACAGCGCAATAGGTGGGATGGCAGGAATAGCCGCTGATGGGCCGGATGTCGGCAAGGTACTCTGGAAAACGTCGGCATGGAACCATTCGGTTGTTGCACCTTCCCCAGTATGTATGCCGGATGGAAAAATCTTTATTACTGCCGGCTATGGGGCAGGAGCAATGATGTTGCAACTTAAAAAAAATGGAAGTGCTTTTTCACTTAATGTTTTGCAGCAATACCTTCCAAGGTTTGGACTCGCTTGTGAACAACAAACTCCAGTATTTTGGGAAGGACACTTGTTTGGAATATTACCCAAAGATGCCGGTTCATTGAGAAATCAATTTGTTTGTGTGGATCCTTATGATTGTAAGAAAATGGTATGGTCAAGTGGTCCGACCTCGCGATTTGGACTAGGTCCTTATTTTATTGCCGATAATAAATTCTTTATTCTTGACGATGAGGGTACACTGACAATTATCAAACCAAGTTCCTCCAGGTATATACAACTTGATCAGGCCAAGGTGGTTAAAGACGGTGCAGATGCATGGGCGCCAATGGCAATCGCTGATGGTTATCTAATATTAAGAGATTCAAAGACAATGACTTGCATTAATATGAACCTTTAAATTCAATCCATGAAAAACAAGGGCATACTGATTTTTCTTATTATCCTGGCTGTAATCATTGTCACAGTAGTTACTATCGATTACAGTACTTCGAAACGTGGAGAGCTTCCTCCCAATCCATATGAGCTATCAACAGATCCTTTCACAAAGGTAGATACCTCTTTGATAATATTTAAGGAAACCAGAGATTTCGCACTTGATTTTAATGAGCCAAGGGGCGTCTGTATTAAAAATGGTCAGATTTTTGTCGTTGGTGACCAAAAAATGCAGATAATAGAACCTACGGGTAAACTGATCAGGGAAGTTAGTTTTGATCAAAAGCCAGCCACTGTGTACTGTTCCGGCAAAAATATTTTTGTAGGTTTCAGAAAAAACCTTTCTCTTTTAACAATGGATGGCAACAAAATCATGGGATGGAATGCCTTTTCTGATAGCACAGTAATTACAAGTATAACTGAATTTGAAGGTAAAGTATTCGTCGCCGATGCGGGTAAACGCATTATCCGGAAATTTGATATTGAAGGTAAACCGCAGGGCATAATCGAAGGAAAGTCAGGAAATGAACAGATTCACGGATTTATTATTCCAAGCCCTTATTTTGACATTGCATTTAATGCTGAAAATGAATTGTGGGTTGTAAATCCCGGGAAACATACCCTCGAGAATTATACAATGAATGGCGACCTACGAACATGGTGGAAGGGTTCCTCAGTCAGAATTGATGGATTTAGCGGGTGCTGTAACCCGGCACATTTTGCCTTTATGCCTGATGGAGGTTTTGTGACGAGTGAAAAAGGGATTGTTCGTATTAAAGTATATAAACCTTCAGGTGAGTTTCTTGGCGTTGTTGCCGCTCCATCAAAATTCAGTGAGAATGCACAGGCTCCGGACCTGGCAGTTGACGACCAGGGGAAAATATATGCCCTGGATTTAGATAAAAAGATGCTCAGACTATTCATTAAAAAGTAAAACCATGAACCGAAAAGAGTTCTTTATGAAGAGTGGACGTTGGGTAATATTGTCCGGCATCGTTGGGTTAAGTGTATTTCTTGCTCGTAACGATAAAGTTGCAATCTCGCGGAATTGTTCTGGTCCTTCTTTATGCAGGAATTGCGGTAAGTATTCTCAATGTGAACTCCCACAGGCTAATAACCAAAGAAATGGCAGAAAAGAATCCTAAATATAGTCGTCGGGATTTTTTAAGAAATGGAACCCGAATTTCCCTTTTAATTACATTGGGAACAGTAGGTGGAATTTCCGCAAGACATTTAACCCATGAAAAATATGTGTGGCAAATCGACCCATTTAAATGCACACAATGTGGAAGGTGTGCCACATCGTGTGTAATGTCGCCTTCAGCGGTTAAATGTTTACATGCCTATGATCTTTGTGGTTATTGCGACCTATGCGGCGGATATCTTAAATCTGATCCAAATAAACGTTCTACGGCTGCAGAAAATCAACTCTGCCCAACGGCTGCTATTCAAAGAAAGTATATTGAAGAACCTTATTTTGAATATGTTATCAATGAAGATCTTTGTATTGGCTGCGCAAAATGTGTTAAAGGCTGTACTTCTTTTGGTAATGGATCTCTTCATTTGCAAATTATTCAAAGCAGATGCCTAAATTGTAACGAGTGTTCAATAGCGCGTTTGTGTCCGTCTGATGCAATTTCCCGGGTTAAAGGAAGTAAACCTTATATGGTAAAAGGAAGTTTTACAAAAGAAAGTTGATAATGATCAATGATAAAAAATACGAAAAAATAAAGCCAATAATGAGTAATTGGTTCAAAATATCACTTTTGTTTACCTTCCTGTTGTTCAGCATTGCTGGAATGAGTCAGAAACAGAGGTTTCCAAAGCCGGAATTTGGAACCGGATACCATCAGCCAACTCCAATAACACCTGAACCCCGTGCACTATCACTCGAATATTTCGATGTGGTCGTTTTAGCTGTTGTCTTGTCACTTGCCAGTTGGATTGCTCTTCGCCGACGTTCACGAAAGGAAATGCTTTGGTTGTCGGTTTTCACTTTACTATATTTCGGATTTTACCGTGATGGATGTATTTGTGCAATTGGCTCTGTTCAGAATGTTACACTTACTCTTTTTGATCCAAACTATGCCATATCAATTTCAACATTACTTTTTTTCCTGTTACCTCTGATTTTTACATTATATTTCGGAAGAACCTTTTGTGCCGGTGCTTGTCCTCTTGGGGCAATTCAGGATCTGATTATTGTCAAGCCTTTAACGATGCCTCAATGGCTGCGCAAAACTCTGGGATTATTCCCTTACCTGTACCTGACATTAGCTGTATTATTCGCTGCTACGGGTACGGATTTTATTATTTGCCGGTATGATCCATTTGTGGGTATTTTTAGGATGGATGCAGCATTTCACATGGTTGTTCTTGGTATTTCATTTTTACTGATGGGAATGTTTATTGCACGTCCATATTGCAGATTTCTATGTCCTTATGGTGTTCTGTTAAACTGGATGTCGAAGTATTCAAAATGGCACCTAAAAATTAGTCCGGCGGCTTGTATACAGTGTAAATTATGCACTAACTCTTGCCCGTTTGACGCGATTGACTTCCCAACAGGTGAAAAGGAATCAAAAACAAGAATATGGGGAGTGAACCGTTTTCTGGTTTATCTTGTATTAATACCGGTTTGGATATTGATTGGAGGTTTTGCCGGTTCACAGGCGCATACATGGATTTCGAAAGCAAACTCCAAAGTCTACCTCGCCGAACTGTTGATTACAAGACCTGAGGTTAGGAGTGATGAAAAAAACCTCGATGTACAGGCATTTCTTGGTTCTGGAAAATCAATGGAAATGCTTGTAAATGAAGCAAAAGTAATTCGTCATAAATTTTATACCGGAGGTTGGATAGCCGGAGGATTTATGGGTCTTATCATTGGTATGACATTACTTAACCAGGTTGTCTACAGAAGAAAAGAGGACTATCAGCCTGATAAAGGGAATTGCTATAGTTGTGCACGTTGCATAAGTTATTGTCCTGTTAAAAATTAATAATGTTATCACGTTTCTCGAATGGAAAATGACAATAAATTGAAATTATCCTTCAATATTGCCCTGATTTCAGGGATTTTCTGCGTTACCGTGGCCCTGCTATTACTACTTAATTTCATGCAGATGATTAAGAGTAAACCACTTGAAAGTAAGGCGCTTATTTCATTAGTTCAGCGACTTGGTCAGGAACCCAACAGTGACGAACTTAAACAGGAAATACGTGATTTTGACCTTTTGGCACGTAAAGCTTATTTTAATACTCAATGGCAGGTCAAAACAGGAGGATATCTCTTACTGTTCGGATCCATTATTTTGGCATTTTCGCTTCGGATTTTTATAGGATTGAGAGCCCGGATAGAGGAACCTGAGGTCAATGAAAATAATGAGTTTATCAGCAGAATGCTGGCTCAGCGGTGGGTAATTATTATAGGATCATCATTGATTTGCCTCGGATTGGTGGCTTCATTTTTGACTGTCGATGATCTTCAGAAATATTCTGTTGATGAATCAATCAAAATAATAAAATCTTCTGAAAATCAGGATAACATTGAGGTTATTCAGGTCGGTCAAAAACCTGTTGTTTCAGACACAATAAAAAGTAGCTTAGCAGGATCAGCCCCAAAAATAAAGAATTCCATAGTTGAAAAAGGTGCTATTCCGGCTCCTAAAATCTCCTTCCCAGGGGCAACAGAGATTCGAAAAAATGTACCCTCTTTCCGTGGACCATTTGGTAATGGAGTCTTTTATCAAAAAGGAACCCCTGTTTCGTGGGATGCAACTTCAGGAAAAAATGTGATCTGGAAAACGCCGGTTCTTAAAAAGGGATACAATTCACCTGTGATTTGGGGAGACAAATTATTTTTATCTGGTAGTGACGCTAAGTCAAGAGAGGTTTACTGTTTTGATACAAAAAATGGTAAACTACTTTGGAAACAGACAGTTGACAAGATTCAGGGTAGTCCTGCTACTCCTCCGAAGGTCACCGAAGACACAGGGTTGTCAGCTTCTTCGCTGACAACCGATGGAACCAGGGTCTTTGCAATATTTGCAACCGGCGATATAATCTGTTTTGATCCTGAAGGAAATCGTATTTGGGCCCGAAACCTTGGAATTCCTGATAATCATTATGGTCATGCATCCTCATTGGTAATGTGGAGAGATAAAATTTTCGTGCAGTATGATACAAATAAGAGCCGAAAATTGATGGCATTACTGACTTCTAACGGAAAGACTGCATGGGAAACGGTGAGAAAAGGAAAAATCTCATGGGCAAGCCCAATTATTGGTGAGATAAATGGTAAGTTCGAGGTCATTCTTTCTACAGATCCAATGGTAGCCGGCTACGATACAGAGTCTGGTAAAGAGTTATGGTCTGTAGATTGCATGAGCGGGGAAGTCGGTCCTTCTCCAGCCTTTGGAAGCGGTTTGGTTTTTGCCGCCAACGAATATGCCAAACTTGTTGCGATTGATCCTGTTAAAAATGCAAAGGTTTGGGAAAGTGATGAATATATGCCTGAAGTGGCAAGTCCCGTTTCAGCAAACGGATTACTTTTCATTGCAACAAGCTATGGAGTTCTTGCATGCTACGATGCAAAATCGGGACAAAAATATTGGGTCAAAGAGGATGGAACCGGATATTACTCCTCACCGGTGATAGTTGATAATAAACTTTATACATTTAATACAGCAGGTAATATGAAGGTCTTCGAAGTCGCAAAAACAGAAAAGTTGCTTGGTGAAGGTAATGCTTCTGAAAAAGTAACGACCACTCCTGCCTTCAAAGATGGACGAATGTATTTACGAACACCCAATTTTATTTATTGCATCGGCAAAAAGTAAATTGCCGGAAAATAATTATGATTTAAATAGTTAAAAATGATTGACCTGAAGCAGATAGATGAAACCATTCAGGAGAAGGGGAATACAAAAACTTCTTTAATTCCCATCCTTCAGTCGATTCAGGGCAAATATAATTATTTGCCTGGTGAGGCTTTACGAAGGGTTAGTGATACAACTTCTATAACTCCATCTGAAATAATCGGGGTTGCTAGCTTCTATTCGCAGTTTCGTCTCGCACCTGTTGGTGAACACATTGTTCGGGTTTGTGTCGGCACTGCCTGTCATGTTAAAGGAGCAACTCAGGTCTATGATTCATTGCGAAGAGCCTTTAATTTGAAAGAGGGTGAATACACTGATCAATCACATAAATATACAATTGAAAAGGTCAGTTGTCTTGGTTGCTGTACTTTGGCACCTGTTGTTCAGATAGATAGTATAACTTATGGACATGTAACATCGGATAAAGCCACAGATATTATTAAAGATTTTGAAAATCAAAAATCAAAGAAAAATAAGGGACCTTATCTCAATACAGATGGTACAGAAATTCAGGGTGAAATAAGGATTGGACTCGGTTCATGCTGTGTGGCAAGTGGCAGCAGTGACATTAAGGATGCTGTTGAACACACAATTAATGACACAGGTTTGAATGTTAAACTTAAAAGTGTTGGTTGTGTTGGAATGTGCCATCAGGTCCCGCTTGTCGAAATCGTTCCTGTAAGGGGTGAACCAACACTTTATTCCAAAGTAAAATCGGAGGATATCCAGCAGATCATTTCTGCGCATTTTCAACCTCTGGGACGTTTATCCAGATTGAAAAAGAGGTTTATTAATGCTATTGAGAATATTCAAACCGATCAGAAATGGAATGGTATAGAGCGTTATGAGCTGGATATCAGGGAAAAACATGTCTCTTCCTTCCTTGGTAAACAGTTTCCAATTGCAACTGAACTTCGAGGTTTAATCAACCCTCTGGATCTCCAGGAATACCAGGACCATGGGGGATTCAAGGCACTAAAAAAGGTTTTAAACGAATTCACACCTGTTCAGGTTATTGAAAATATCAAAGCTAGTGGAATAAGGGGGCGGGGAGGAGCAGGTTTTCCAACCGGGATAAAATGGGAGCTTGTTTCAAAAGAAATCAGTGAGCAAAAATATCTCATTTGTAATGGAGATGAGGGAGATCCAGGTGCTTTTATGGATCGTATGCTGCTCGAATCCTATCCATACCGGATTATTGAAGGAATGATTATAGCAGCCTATGCAACCAATATTTGCGAAGGCTATTTTTATATTCGTGCAGAGTATCCGCTCGCTGTAAAACGAATTCGCGCTGCCCTTGAGATATGTATTAGTAATAACCTGATTGGTAATAATATACTTGGAACTAACTTTAGTTTTAACGTTAAAATCTACGAAGGTGCCGGGGCATTTGTTTGCGGTGAGGAGACGGCTCTTATCCAATCAATTGAAGGGAACCGTGGATTTCCACATCTCCGCCCACCTTTCCCGGCAGTAAAAGGATTATTTGGATTTCCAACTTTAGTAAACAACACTGAGACATTTGCACAAATTCCTTTTATCATACGAGATAATATTGACAGGTTTACACGTATTGGTACTGAAAATAGCAAAGGAACAAAAGTTTTTTCCCTGGCGGGGAAAGTAGCTCGCGGAGGATTGATCGAGGTTCCTATGGGAATGACAATAAGACAAATTGTCGAAGAAATTGGTGGAGGGATTGCCAATGGACAGAAATTCAAGGCAGTACAAATCGGTGGCCCTTCTGGTGGCTGTATTCCGGCACATTTGCAAGATACACCAATCGATTATGAGTCACTTACAAGTCTGGGTGCAATGATGGGTTCAGGTGGACTTATTGTTCTGGACGAGACAGACTGTATGGTTGACATTGCAAAGTTCTTTCTATCATTTACTCAGGATGAATCGTGCGGAAAATGTACATTTTGCAGGGTAGGTACCAAAAGAATGCTTGATATCCTTGATAATCTGACACAGGGCAAAGGAAAACCGGGTGATCTTGAAAAACTCGAAAATCTCGCCGATTGGACAAAAAAAGGTTCACTTTGCGGGCTTGGGAGAACTGCCCCAAACCCGGTATTGAGTACTTTAAAATATTTCAGGGAGGAATATGAATCTCATTTAAAGGGTATTTGTCCTACCGGTAAATGTGCTTCACTTGTAAATTATTCAATTAATGATGATTGTATTGGTTGTACCCTTTGTGTGCAAAGGTGCCCTGTACAGGCAATACCATTTAAACCACATGAAAAACACATAATTAGCAGGGAATTATGCATTAAATGTGATGCATGCAGACAGGTATGCCCTGTTAATGCGGTCATTGTGAAATGATTTTTTTTTGTAAATATAAATAGACAAATCAAGATTAATATTTTAATGACATTATTTAAAAATAAATATAGAATAGAATCAACCCGGTTAAAAGGGTGGGATTATGGATCCGAAGGTTCCTATTTTGTCACAATTTGCACTGAAGATCGTTTCAATTTGTTTGGATGTGTTATAGAAGGTAAAATGGAATTAAACCAATTTGGCAATATCGTAAATCAATGTTGGTTCGATTTGCCTAATCATTATGACAATATACGGTTGGACGAATTTGTTATAATGCCAAATCATATTCACGGGATCATTATTATTGACAATAATATAATTAAATATCGTGTAGAGACGGGTTTGAAACCCGTCTCTACCATTATCCCAACCGAACCCATTATCCCAACCGAACCCATTATCCCAACCGAACCCATCATCCCAACCGAATCCATTGTCCCAACCGAACCCATCATCCCAACCGAACCCATTATCCCAACCGGATCCATTATCCCAACCGGATCCATTATCCCAACCGGATCCATTATCCCAACCGAATCCAATGTCCCAACCCATGGATCGATTATAATAAAAAAACGACATGGATTATTCGAATTTATTCGTGCGTTAAAAACATTCTCGGGACGTCGAATTAATGAATTACGTCATTTACCTGGAAAACCTGTTTGGCAACTACGTTTCCATGATCATGTAATCAGAGATAATGGAGAGCTATTAAGAATCAGGCAATACATAAAAAATAACCCTGTCAATTTTACAGAAGATTAATTAAATGGTCCAAATCAAAATAAATGGTCACGAAATAATTGTTGAAGAGGGGACCTCCGTTCTTCATGCTGCAGAGACCGCCGGTTATACAGTTCCTTCCATGTGCTACAATAAGGAGCTTGGTCATTTCACCTCCTGCATGCTATGCCTTGTAAAGGATGAATCTGATGGCCGGTTATTTCCCTCCTGCTCAGTAAATTCAAAAAATGGTATGTCCATAATCACTGAGGATGAAGAAATCAGGGAAGCACGACAGACAGGATTGGAACTGCTCTTAAGTGAACATGTCGGTGATTGTCAGGGACCCTGCCAGGTAGCTTGCCCGGCCCATATGGATATCCCACAAATGAACAGGCTGATCGCAGCAGGAAAATTTGAAATGGCATTAAAACTGGTTAAAAAAGATATTGCAAT
This sequence comes from uncultured Bacteroidia bacterium, assembly GCA_903850335.1. Taxonomy (GTDB): domain Bacteria; phylum Bacteroidota; class Bacteroidia; order Bacteroidales; family Prolixibacteraceae; genus JAAFHB01. The sequence goes on from CAINLJ010000270.1 coordinate 24,723, forward strand.
ACCCTCAATATTAGGTCGAATTTGTCCGGCACCATGCGAAGGGGCTTGTCATCGCCGGACAGTGGATACTTCGGTCTCTATTTGCCTGTTAAAAAGGTTTGTCGGTGATCAGAATGATCTTCACCCTTATAAATCACATACCGCAACAGGAAAGAAAGTCGCCATAGTTGGTGCAGGTCCTGCCGGATTAGCAGCCGCATATTATTTGCAGTTAAATGGAAATCAGACAACATTATTTGATAAGGAAAGCCGGCCCGGAGGACTTCTTCGAACGAATATCGACCCGGAAGTATTACCCTCATCTATTTTAGATAAAGAAATAAATTCAATTTTAAACACTGGGGTTATATTTAAAGGTGATACTGAAATCAATACTTTATCTTTTCAAAATATTAAAAACCAATATGATGCTGTTGTTATCTCCACCGGTGCTTTAGTTGATGAAATGAGGAATTGGGGGTTTCTGACTAATTCGAAAGGAGTAGATACAGATAAGAATAGCTACATGACATCGATGGAAGGTGTATTTGCAATTGGAAATACAATACGGTTTTCAAGAATGGCTGTTCGTGCTGCCGGGCAAGGAAAAGAGGTTGCAATGTCAGTGGCACAATATTTATCCGGAGAGCAGCCCAAGGGAGAGCCCAAATTATTTAACTCCAACTTTGGCCGTCTCCTTGGGGACGAAATCTCTGAATATCTAAAGGAATCTGTAAATTATGACAGAATTAATCCTGCTGACAATGTCCTGGTAGGTTACGATGCTATTCAAGCTATTAGTGAAGCAAAAAGATGTCTTCATTGTGATTGCCGCGATCTGGATAGTTGTAAATTACGTGAACTGTCTGGTACGTATAAGGCAAATCAAAGGAGGTATGCCAGCAACCACAGGAAGACGATGACTAAGTATTTTGCACATTCTATTATTTATGAACCACTTAAATGTATTAAATGCGGAATATGTGTGCGAATGACTTCTAAATACAAGGAGAAATTCGGATTCTCATATATTGGACGTGGTTTCGATGTTGTTATTGGTGTGCCTTTTAATGAGTCAGTTGATACGGGTCTGGCTGAAACAGCGCTAATAGTGGCCAATGCATGCCCTACTGGTGCGCTATCTGTAAAATCATAGTAATGAAGATTTTAAAATTATTAATAATTCTTTTAGCATTTCATAGTGCAGGGAAGGGGCAATCTTCTTCAAGTTGGAGTATGTATCGCGGAAATCAAAACCTCCTTGGGGTTACGCATGTAAATTTTCCGGATAAACCCCGGCTTCTTTGGAGTTTTCAGGTTGGTGATAATATCAAATCTGCTGCGGTAATTCAAAATAAAAAAATTGTTGTAGGTTCAACAGACGGTTATATTTATTGTCTTGACTTTAAGGGGAAATTAATTTGGAAATTCAAATCCGAAAATTCCATAGAAGCACCGGCACTAATTTTGGATGAAAAGGTCATCGTAGGTAATCTGGATGGAACCCTGTTGGCACTAAAACTTTCTGATGGGTCACTAATTTGGAAATATAAGACTGATAACCAAATTATTGGTTCAGCCAATTATTTTAAATCCGGAGCAAAAACATGGTTGATTGTAGGAAGCTACGACTATAATTTATATTGTATTGACGCTCAAAACGGAGAAATGAAGTGGAAATACGAATCTGACAATTTTATAAATGGATCACCTGCTTGCTTCAATGGAAAAGCTATATTTGGAGGATGTGATGGGTTCCTTCATATTCTCGATATCAAAACAGGTAAATCAATATCAAAATTAAATATTGGAACCTATGTGGCAGGTTCGTGTCCGGTGAATGCCCTGAATGCTTATGTGGGTGATTACGATGGAAAATTTTCAAGGGTTGATATTCAATCGGGCAGGATAGTTTGGACCTGGGAAAATAGGGAATTAAAGCAACCCTTTATTGCATCCGCTTCTTTATCTGATAATAAGATAGTTACGGGTAATCGTGATAAATTTGTGTATTGTTTTGAAGAGAATTCAGGTAAGCTGCTATGGAGCTATAACAGCGGTAACAGGATAGAGGCATCACCTATTATAATCAATGATAAAGTTTTGACGGCAAATATGCGTGGAGACTTGTCATTACTTAATTTAGCCGATGGCACTCCAATTTGGAAATATGAAGTTGGTAATTCCATTCTTCATAATCCTGCTGTGATAGAGAATTTAATGGTCGTCTGTTCCTTAAGCGGGACAATTTTTTGCTTTGGAAAATAATTTAAACAAATTAATTGCATCAAATCATGAACATTATTCAAATTATTCCGGGTTCTGGTGGCAGTTTTTATTGTGGTAACTGTCTTCGGGACAGTAAGTTTATCGTTGCACTTCGTGAACAGGGTCATGAGGTAATTAAAATCCCAATGTATCTCCCAATTTTTGCAGATGAGCATGACATAGACAAAATTCCAGTCTTTTATGGTGCAGTCAGTATATATTTGAAACAGCTTTATCCAATTTTCCGAAAGGCTCCTGCCTGGATTGACAGGTTACTCAATTCCAGGCCAATCTTAAAATTAGCTGCCTCTATGGCTGGCTCGACAAATGCAAAAGGTCTTGAAGAATTAACAGTTTCGATGTTACTTGGTGAGAATGGAAAGCAAAATGAAGAGCTTGAGCGTTTGATTGATTGGGTAGAAGACCATTACAAGCCAGATATTATTCACATATCCAACGCATTACTTCTTGGTTTGGCTCACCGGATTAAAGAAAGACTTAAAGTCCCTGTTGTCTGCTCATTGCAGGATGAGGATGTTTGGGTCGATGCAATGGGATCCGATTTTAGAGATCAAATTTGGAAATTAATGACAGAAAAGGCCAAATACATCGATCTTTTTATTGGTGTAAGTCATTATTTTTCAGAGGTAATGAAACAAAGAATGTTAATACCTGATCAAAAGGTTCGAAGTCTTTACCTTGGAGTCGATCCTGACGATTATGATTTTATACCCCCTAATGAAAAATCTCGTAATATTGGTTTTATCTCCCGAATGTGCCATGAAAATGGATTGGATATCCTTGTCGGGGCTTTTATCCTTTTGAAGAAAAAACAGGGGTTTGATGATGTAAAACTTAAGCTTACAGGCGGGTCAACAGGATCTGATATAAAGTACCTTAAAAAAATAAAAAAGAGTATCAGAAAGGAAGATCTTGAAAGTCAGGTTGATTTTATCGATGAATTTGAAGATAACGATCGTCTCGGATTTTTTAGTCAGGTTACTGTAATTTCTGTTCCAGTCCGCAATGGGGAAGCATTTGGGATGTATCTGCTGGAGTCAATGGCATCAGGTATTCCTGTATTACAACCTGCAATAGGAGCGTTTCCAGAGATTATTAATTTGGCAGGTGGCGGTCTAATTTATGAGCCAAATACTCCGGACGCACTTTGCGAAGCCCTTGCAACGATATTGTGCGATCCGGTTTTATTAAATTCTCTTGGACTAACAGCGCGAAAAGGGGTCGAACAAGAATTCAATATTCATGAACATGCAAAGGAGATGATTGAAGTTTATGCTGAGCTTTGAGATATAGCAGAAATTCACCTAATCCTTTTTAATATTCAAAATCTGATGATTCTTAAACTAAAAAATGTCTCCAAAGGTTATGGTGACCCGCAGAAAAGCAATTATAGAAAAGTCCTTGATGAGATAAATCTGGAAGTATATGAAAACCAGAAAATTGCCATTGCCGGTCCTAGCGGATCAGGAAAGACAACCTTGTTGAACCTCATTGGCACTCTTGATAAGGCTGATTCGGGTGAGATTATCTTTAAAGGCACTAATATAATTGAATATTCAGACGAACAACTGGCACATTTTAGAAACAGACAGCTTGGATTTGTATTTCAATTTCACCACCTTTTGCCCCAGTGCACTCTTTGGGAAAATGTTCTCCTGCCTGTTTTGCCTTTTAAAAAAATTGCAGGTAAAACGGAAAAGGAGTGGGCGGAATATTTATTACGTAAAGTTGGCATTTGGGAACAGAGGAATCAAAAACCATCTGAACTTTCGGGCGGTGAATGTCAGCGTACTGCAGTTGTAAGAGCCCTGATCAATAAACCACAGCTGATACTTGCAGATGAACCAACTGGTGCTCTCGATGAGAAAAATGCATTGAATCTGACAGAGTTGTTAAACCATATAAGTAGCGAAGAGGGAATATCACTTGTTGTTGTTACTCATTCAGCAGAACTCGCTTCTCAAATGGACAAAATCTATCAATTGAAAGACGGGCAACTACGATGACTTATTTCTCATTGATAATAAATAACTTCAGGTACTATTTAAAGGCTAATATTCTCGTAATATCAGGTATTGCAATCAGTGCTGCAGTCCTAACCGGTGCACTGATTATTGGTGATTCGGTATTTTACAGTCTTGAACAATCAACCTTTTACAGGCTAGGCAATATTTCCCATACTGTTTCGTCTGCAGACCGGTATTTTCGTGAAGACCTGGCAGAGGAAGTTGCAGTAGAGGGCAGATTCATAGTCGCTCCAGCCCTTATCCTGGATGGTATGGCGGTTTCAGAGGGGGGCAATGATCGTGTAAATAAGGTTCAGGTTGTAGGTGTAAATGATAATTTTGAGAAAATTGCGAATTCCAAAATTTATAGCAATCTTTCAGGTAATGAGGTTGTATTAAGTGATAATCTGGCATATAGACTGCATCTTAAAAAAGGTGACAGGTTTATTGTCAGGATAAAAAAAGCAAGCTTAGCTCCACTTAATGCTCCCTTTATTTCTGATGCCGAAACAAATGCCTCTTTTCAGGCAACTGTTAAGGAAATTTCAGGCCAGAAAACCCTCGGTTTTTTTAATCTTAAGAATGTCCAGACGGCCCCTTATAACCTTTTCCTTTCGTTGTCGAAACTAAACAGCCTCATGAAATTTAAGGAGAAGGCAAATTGGCTACTAATTTCAGCACCATCTTTTAACAGTCAGCAAATTACTGAAACACTTAACAGGTGCTTTAAAACGGAGGATGCTGGTTTAACAGTAAAGGATATCCCGGTTACGAACGAAACGGAGATCAGTTCCGATCGGATTTTTATTGAGAATCAGGTCATAAAAGCCTTTGAGCCATTGAAGAATTCACGTTGTGTACTAACTTATTTTGCGAATAGTCTCGAGTTTAATGGGAAGAAAACACCTTATTCGTTTATTTCAACAATAGACGATAAGACACTGGTTAGTAATGATATAATCATTAACAACTGGGTTGCAGATGATCTGAATGTAAAACAAGGCGACTCAATACTGGTTAAATATTATGTGATTGGTCCCTTGCGTCAATTGGTTGAAAAAGGTATGAAATTTTCCATAAAAAAAATAGTATCAATTGAAGGAAAATTTGGGGATAGAGATTTAATGCCTTTATTACCAGGGCTTTCTAATGCTGGTCATTGCCGTGATTGGGAAGCGGGAGTACCTATTAAACTTGAATATATCCGTCCTAAAGATGAGGCTTACTGGAATAAGTATAAAGGAACTCCAAAAGCATTCATTTCCACCTCAAAAGCACAGCAAATTTGGTCAAACAGGTTTGGAAATGTCACAGCAATCAGGATAGATAAGCATTCTTTTAATAATAGTGGCTATTTATCCTTGTTTCGAACCTCGGTAAAACCTAAGAATCTGGGAATAATTGTCACCTCAGTCAAAGAAAATGGATTGAAAGCTGCTCATAACGGAGTTGATTTTAGTCAGTTATTCCTTGGATTAAGTTTTTTCCTCTTAGTTGCGACTCTATTTCTTAATGCCTTACTAATGCTTTTAAATCTTGAAAGCCGTAAATCAGAATTGGGTTCTCTTTTGTCTATCGGCTTTACAAAGAAGCAGATGAGAATACTTTTTCTGACCGAGGTGTTTGGAATTTCGGTTTTAGGAGGCCTGGCCGGTCTTTTCATTTCATTAATATACACTAAATTAATCTTTTGGGCACTTAATACATTATGGTGGGATGCTATTCACTCTTCAATATTAATGATGGATCTGAAGGCATCGACCCTAGGACTTGGGTTGATATTGAGTATCGTAATTTCACTTACAACTGTCTTTGCAGCAATTCAGGGAAGTTTTAAAAAGCAAGCAGCTGAATTACAGCGACAACGAGACAATTCTCAAAAGCCTTTAATGAGAAATATAAAATTAGGAGCAATCTTCCTTACAATTATTCCGGCATTAGGATTAGTAATCTTTCAGCTGATTTATTCACCTGTTTTAAACTCATCTAAATTCTTTCTTTCAGGAAGCTTACTTTTAACAGGTTTATTGTTAATTGCAGATATTGTTCTTCGCTATAACCCTGAGAAGGTTGATTATAGGTTATCTTTTCAAAAGTTTAACCAAAGAAACAGATCGCAAAATACAGGGAGATCTTCTACCATATTGATTTTATTTTCCCTGGGAACTTTTATTGTTATATCAACCGGTGCAAACAGCGGAAATCCATTATCTGAAGGTAATGCGAATAGTAGCGGCACTGGCGGTTATAAGTACTTCGCAGAAACTTCTGTACCTGTTTTATTTAGTTTGAATGATAGGGATCAAAGGAAAAAGGAAGGGATTCAAACATCTTTTAAAGCTTTAGAAATTAGTAGGATAGATGGTGATGATGCCAGTTGTCTGAATTTAAACCAGGTGTCAAATCCATCCATTTTGGGTGTCGATCCGGAAATATTCAAAAATAGGTTCACCTTTGAAACAAAATATCAAGGAATCGGTGACAAACAAATTTGGGAGGCTTTAAATGAATCATATCCGGATAATGTTGTGCCAGCAATTGCCGATCAGACTGTTATTCAGTGGGGGATGGGTAAGAGTATTGGAGATACCCTGATTTACACCAACGAATCTGGAGAATTACTAAAATTAAAACTTATTGCGGGATTGGCACCTTCTGTCTTTCAAGGTAATGTTTTAATTTCGAATAGAAATTTCCTGAAAAATTATCCTGCAAGAAGCGGATCTCATCTTTTTTTGATTGATGTACCTAATGAGAATGCTGAAAAGACAAAGGAGGAGCTAATGAATGTTTTTAGGGATTATGGATGGGAAATTACAACCTGTATTCAAAGAATAACAGAGTTTAACTCGGTTGAGAATACTTATTTATCCATATTCCTGGCTCTTGGTACTTTGGGTTTAATCCTTGGAACTGCCGGGCTTTCTATTGTTCTTGCCAGATCGCTTTTGGAAAGGAAGAATGAAATTATGCTTATGCTTTCGTTAGGTTTCACCCGAAACCAACTTGTCGGATTATTGGTCAATGAATATGCTTTTTTACTGATCTTAGGTGTTGCGACAGGGTTTCTGGCAGCGATGGTTGCTATACTTCCCAATTTACTTACCGCTGGAGGTGAGGTTTCATTTTTAACTGTTTTATTGATAGTTACATTAATCATTATAAATGGAGTATTCTGGATCTTCGTGCTTTCGCGCAGGGGCACAGAACAAGGTAAGATAAGCTTTAATTCAGATTATACAAATAATTCAAAAGCCATCCTTTAGCTTAATGTGGTGCCCTTTGAACATGAGCCTTAACATGGATGGGTATACGATCAGTAACAATGGCAAAGCGATTATAAATCCACCAATAACAGCAATTGCAAGAGGTTGATGCAATTGGGCACCAGTACCAATTCCCATTGCAATTGGAGACAAAGCGATTATTGCCCCTAATGCAGTCATCAGTTTAGGCCTTAAGCGGGTTGAAATAGCGTAAATAATGGCACGGTCAGTAGTGGATACTTTCAAAGAATGTTCAAACTGTAAAAAAGTAAAGATTGCATTTTCTCCAATAATTCCTATTATCATGATTATTCCCGTGTAGCTTCCAACATTTAGGGGAGTATTCGTAATATAAAGGGCGATCATGCTTCCGGAAATTCCAAGTGCAGCTATTAAAACAATTAATAATGCGACATGAAACTCTTTAAATAAGAAGAGCATAGTCGCAAATACAAGCAAAACAGAAGAAATTAATATGATCAGCAATTCGTTAAATGATTTCTGCTGTTCTTCAAATGCACCTCCATAGGTAATATGATATCCATGAGGCAGATTGATTTTGGATTGTATTTCATGCTGCAAATCCTTCATCACACCCCCCAGGTCACGATTATTAAGCCGAGCAGTCACCGGAATCATAGTCTGTAAATTCTCCCGGTCAATTTCAGCTTTTCCCGGTTCTACACTAATATTTGCGAGTTGGGCAATCGGTTGAAGTTTTCCTTCCGGAAGAAATATTGACCCTTTTTTTAACTTTTCAAGCGTGGTGTTTACGGCATCAGGATAAAGCATTCGCACAGATGTTAATTGCTCCTTTTCATAAATACTGCCAACAATAATTCCTTCAAGTTGTGTTTGAACCTGATTTTGAAAATCGGAAGGGGTGATGCCTAACAAAGCAAGCTTTTTATGATCTGGCTCAAGGTTTATATAGGGTCCGGCTACTGTTATTCCGTTAAATACATCCGCAGTACCTTCAATGCCAGAAGTTATCTTTTCTACTTTTCGTGCCAGATCCTGAAGTATATTAACATTGTCCCCATAGATTTTAATTTCAACAGGCTTTGTCGAACTCATCAGATCTCCTAACATATCTCCAATTACCTGGCCGAAATCTATTTTAAGCGCCGGTTGTGAAGCTTCCACCTTCCTGCGTATCTCATCTATCACATCCTCAGTGGTTCTTTTTCGGTCCTTCCTAAGCTGGATAAGATAGTCTCCATAATTTGGTTCAGTTATAAAGAACCCCATTTGTGTTCCAGTTCTTCTTGAATAGGTCTCTATTTCGTGAACAGAAGGGAAAATCTTTTCAACCTCACGAAGCATCCGGTCTGTTTCCTGCAACGAAGTTCCCGGTGGTGAGGTATAATCCAGAACAATACTCCCTTCGTCCATCTCAGGAAGAAAACCGGTTTCTAATCGCCCTGAAATAAAGTAAATTGAAAAAACCAAAAAAATCATCAACCCAAAACTGAAATAAGGTCTGAATATAAAAAATGAAATCCACTTTCTGCTACTTGTATGAGCCTCCGGATGAGGTACGGCAACCTTGTTTGTTTTGCCTGATAAGAAAAGGTAGATAACAGGCAATCCAATCCATGTGACTATAAATGAACAAATTAAGGTGATCATCATTGTGGTTGTCAGGATCTTAAAATAAGCACCGGCAACACCACTCAAAATAACAAATGGCAAAAAGATTACTATTGTACTGATGGACGAGCCAATCATTGCAGGCAGAAGGAATCCAACTGACCCACTCAACAGCTCTTTTGTTGGCTTTTCGGGAAACTCTTCGTGCGTGCGGTGGATCTGCTCAACAACAACAATTGCGTCATCAATTATTAAACCTATACTTGCAGCAATTGCTCCTAAGGTCATAATATTGAAATTATAACCAATCACATATAGAACGACGAGTGTAAGAGATAATGTAATTGGTATCGTAATTAGGATAACCGCACTTGATTTTAATGAACGAAGAAAGACAAATGCCACAAGGATAGCCAGTAGAAGACCAATCCAAAGGCTGTCAGTTACACTTTTTATTGAATCGTGTACAAAGTCTGCCTGAACATAGTAGGGACTCAACTTCACATCTTTGGGTAAAATTCGGCTGTTTAACTCATCGATTTTTTTCGATACACCATCGGTAACCTCAATCAGATTTGCGTTTGGTTGCTTAACTACAGCCATAAGTATAGCGCTTTTCCCGTTTGCATTAATCCTTACATACTGGGTCTGCTCTGCAATTTTTATACTTCCAACATCGTTGAGTCGCAAAACTCTTTTACCGTCATTGCTGATAATCAAGTTTTCGAGCTCATCAAGATTCTGTACATTCGCATCGGTAACGGTCAGGTAAAGCCTGTTATAATCCGTTAGATATCCATTACTTGTAATAAAATTGGTCTGACTCAATGCAGTAGTAATTTTTGCAGGAGTTATTCCTAAGGATGCCATCTTTTGAGGTTTTAGTTCAATATGATACTCCTTTGTCTTACCTCCGATTACCCACACTTCAGCAACACCCATTGCCTGCGAAAGGAAAGGTTTGATTGTGTAATTGGCAATTTGGTTCAGTTCAATATTACTACGACCCTTTGCTTCAATCACATAACCAATAACCGGGAGAATTGATGGATTCATCTTTTCTACTGACAGGTTGGTGCCAGTAGGCAAATCATTCTTAATCTGATTTATGGATGATTCAATCTGTTGTTTACTTAAATCAATATCTGAATTCCATTCCATAAATGCCGATATTTCACAACTACCCCTGCTCGTTATACTTCTGACTATTTTAAGATTGGGGACTCGTTTAATTGCATTTTCAAGAGGTTTAGTTACCGTAACCATCATTTTTCCAATGGGTTGCAAACCACTATCCGCAATTATCTTGATTTTAGGAAAAGTTACCTCAGGAAAAAGTGAGGATTGCATACTCGAGTAGCTGTAAATACCGGCAGCGAGTACTATAAACAGAACAACAATTACCGGGTTTTTATGGGAAACGAAAAAATCTCTCATCGGGTCAGTGTTGAATGATATTTACAAATGCTGTATCAGATAACCCGTAATTTCCCTTGTTAATAATTCTGTCTTTTAATGAAAAAACAGGTGAAATTATTTCTATTTTATTACCTGCTGTAATACCTGGTTTAATTGCAGTTCTTACGGCTGTTGTATCATCAATTAACTTCATTACCCAGAAATTCTCCATCGTTTCGTCTGACAAGACGGATAATTTGTCGATGATCTGCGCCGTTATTTTTGAGCTTTTGGTAATCTGAACCTGAACCGACAGATTTTCGGGTAATACCGAATTGACAATTGGTTTGATGATAAAGCTTTGTGTCTGTGAAACAGGATCAACCGTGGAAAGCCTCCCGGTAATAGTTCCTTCAAGAACCGTAGAATCAGGCAGAAAGATAGTGCATTTTTTGCCTGTAACCGCATATTTATTTTGCTCAAAGGGTACATTCAGAACAAACACGAAGCTGTTTTGTACCGCCACAATACCTAACTGCTCCCCATCACTGACATAATCATTTACCTGTTTATTGGCCTCAATGATAACCCCGGAAGTTGGCGATGTGATAGCAAGGCTTCCCTTAAAATTCAAAGTTGAATCTTGTTGAACATATTTGCTCAATGCATCGCCTTCCTTAGTTTTAAGTTCATAGATGGGTTGCCCGATTTTAACAATATCACCCGGGTTAATAAATGATTTGCAGATATAACCGTTTACATTGGATTTAATAATGTTTTTGCGCTGGTAAACTGAAACAGCATTAAAGCTAACCACATCACTTATTGGCGTGATTTCTATATTGGTTACTGTTACAGGAGTTGATACCCTTACCGGTTCGTCTGACTTGTTTGAGCTATTATTGCCACAACTCAGCAGTTGAAAACTTAACAGGGCTCCCAAAATAATTTTGATATGGCTCATTTGAGGTAATTCAATTGATTAATAATTTGCATACGGTTCATTTCCGAAAGGAGGCAGGTAATTTTAGTGGATGTATAATTATTGAAAACCGTTGAAAAATCAAGAAACCGAACTAAGCCCTTCTCTAATTCAAGATGATATAACTCAAGCAACTTATCCTGTTGCGATAATTGATTTTTAATCTCAAGAATCAAATTATCAGTTAATTTAAGCTGATTGGTCAGTTGGTCAAACTGTAGCTTGTATTGCGAAGAATAAAACCGCCGATAATAAATCCGGGTATTCTCAGACAGACTAAGTTTTTTGTATTGCAATTTACGTTGTTTTCCGTCGTAAATGGGAATTGCCAGGTTGACACCTACACTTCCTCCGAGATTATGTGGTATGTTTTCAGGCGCAATTGCATTGACTCCTGCATCTGCAAATATATTTACCCGGGGCCTGTAACTAAGGTCAATCAACTGCCTGCTGTTAATATTTTTAAGACTGTCTATCCTGAATTGAGCCATTAATGGTGAACTTTCAGGATTAAAAACATTTTGGACAGTAAGTTCAGGATTAATCAGCTTAACTTGATCGTGTTGATCATTGATTCCGCAAATGAAGTTAAGTAAGGCAATATCATTTGCTAACTGAATTGACGACTGCGACATAACAATCTTCTGGGAAGTAATCATGACCTGAAGGTTCAAAAGATCAGTAATCTGGTATACACCCTTGTCAACAAGTGCCCTGATCGTTTTTAATTCCCGTGTAAGGAGCTCTAGTACAGATTGATTAAATTGATTCTGGCTAAAATCCGTAAAGGCTGTAAGATATTGTGCAGTAATACTTTTCTTAAGGTCAATTAAAGTTATTTTTTCATTAATCCGAAGAGTCTGGTTAACAAGATCAAGGGATTGAAGCTGCCCGTTAATCATCTTCCTATTAAACAAGGACTTCGTGACATTCACTACAGCAGAATAATTTCCACCATTTGTAATGGCATCATCATAACCATAACCAGATCCTCCCGGAAAATATGTCGCCTGGGTCAGCTGATTTACCTGAGGCTTATATGATGCGATTAATAGCAGACTGTCAAACTTCGCAGACAACTTTTGATTATTAAAATCATAAAGTAAGGGACTATTTTTTAAGGCGGTATTAATATAACTATCAAGCGTTTGAGCATCAACCTTAGAGAAAAAAAGTGAGGCCAGTATCAGAGTAAACCAAAGCTCTTTTAACATCTTTTCTTGTGGGTAATTAAGTAATATTTAACATGGGTAAAGATAAAAATATATTATTGTTGTTCCAGTTTTACTTCTACCTTTTTCGCTTTGATTTGCCATTAATCCAGCCATGAATTAAAGGTTTCAACTATTATTGAATTATATTTTTGTATTCTTGCATCTAAATCAACTTACGCGGTAATTCATGAAAAAATTAATATTTTATTTGTTTTTTTTGAATATCAACTTAGCAGCAAGTGCTCAGGAACAGAATATAAGTGAATTTAAGCCTTCAAACATAGTTAAGTTTCTACCCTTATCCCTTCCATTCAACTCAATATCCTTTGAATACGAGCGGATGATAAGCGCTAAAAACTCAATTAGTATGGAGATTGGTATCCCTGATAAGAAATCTATTATCGGAAAATACGGAATACCAATAAATTCAGATCTAAAAACGGCTGAATTCAGCGTTTCCGCTTTGCGGGGTGCCTTTCGTCATTATACTGGCAAGAAGTCGCTTCCCAAAGGCTTCTATATAGAACCATACTTCAAATATCAACATCTGGAAGGAAAGGCAAGCATCGATGGAGTTGATAACCAAGGAGATAACTATTCAGGCAAATCAGATATTAACTTCAATACAATAAACATCGGTTGCCAGTTAGGTTTTCAGTTTTTAATTGCAAAAAGAATAAGTCTGGATTTGTACTTTTTAGGACTTGAAGGCGGCCTCATAAACGGAAATATTACGACAACACCAACTTCATATACTGAATATGACCCAATTATTCTTGGTGTTTTGAAAAATGTTATCGATCAAAAAATTTCAGAGGCACCGTCAATTATAAGAAATAATGTCTCTACAACAGTTACTCAAAATTCAATTTTGCTAAAGGCACACAATGTACCATATCCATGGTATAGAGGTGGTATAAGTATTGGTTTTGTGTTTTGACCGGATAAATATTTTTGGCGCTGACAATCTAGAGTAAATTGATTTTTAAGTAATTATATATCAATAATTTAAAATAGATTACTTCGTTAATCTATTCAGGAACAGAATTAATGATCTGAATATCCATTAACATACCTGAACACCGTCCTTTAAATGTAGCCTTTGAGCCAGTTTTAATAGTTTTAAGTCTTGAAGCAAAACTTAAAACATCAGCGCTATCCACTGTACAGCTAACTCCTTCCATAACATCTTCAAGGCTGTAGACAATACTCTGATTATCAAGCGTTCTTATACCTTTGATTTCACCTGTGACAGAAATTGCCTTATCAAGGTACTTAGCATTGGCAGAAGTTTCGTCTTTTTTAAATTCTGATATCAGCTGTTTTGCATCAAGCGAATAGATTGCCTTTTCGGTTGCAACATTCCTTCTGGGCATATTGAACATGTAGAATATTGTCGAAAATGCCAGAATAAGTCCAAACAGAAATAACCATAATACTATTCGGATTGCTTTTTTCTTGCTCATCTTTAGAACTGTTATTGGTATGGGGTATAGGTAGCCTCAATGTCAATTGTAACTTCTTTGGCGATTTTTTCTCTTACTGCTGATGGAATTTGAATACCATAAGACTCTGGAATAACCTTAACCTCTGCTGATGCCATAATTTTACCTTTCGCAGGCGTAATCCGGGCCTTAAAGCTCACTTCGTTAGTAATCCCGTGTATTGTCAATGCGCCTTTAATATCGGCGATAACCGACTTATCACTCTTCCAGTCAACAGGAGAAACAATCTGACCGGCAAAAGCAGCCTTTGGAAATTTACCTGACTCCATATAATTTTCATTAAAGTGTTCTTCCATAAGTGCCCGGCGAAATTTAAACGAGGTTGTCAGAACCGAAAATTTGACAATATTCTTACTAATATCCAAAACTGTTGTGGCCTGTCGGGATTCAGCAATAATATCTTCAACAGGAGTAGAAGAGTTAAATTTGATTTTTGCATCCTTTGTAATAAAAAGATTCTGCGCCACTGCAGACATGCAGAATAGACTTATTACTAATGATATAAGTAATTTATTCATATAAATTTATTTAGTCGTTAAATGAAAAAACTCTGGAAATATTGAATCCTAGGTGAATTCCCCCATCACTCCATGATCCTGTAGTTTTTCCAATGAAACCCCCTTCACGCATTGCCTGGGCATTTGTAATCATAATCTGAAATACGTGTCCACCGGTCTCTATATCGATACCAACAGAAAGAGGATTGTAATACTTTGTAGGAGTAGGAACTGATTGGTTTATTGCATTTTGATTGCCACGATAGACATAAAAATATTCAATATTTAAAGAAATGCGTTTGGACAATTTGTAACGCCCTCCGAAGCCTGCACAGAAAAGATCGTTCTTTTCGACTTCCTGTGGTACCAGATTACGGTGTACAAAGGTTGGTGATAACTGTAATGATAAGTGCTCATTAAATTTTCTGGCTATCAAAAGTTGTTGAACAAACGACATTCTTGAAGTGAAATTTTTATTCATTGCAACATTATAGTTTACACCAATGACCTCTGTGCTTGCTAAATAAGACAGATGAACCGGCATGTTTTTTGCTCCACTGCTTTGTCTTAATAACGATACTTTCGCAAATGCATCTGCCGTCTTTTCATAGGTGCTTCGGCCGATTCCTGCTTCAAGCCAATCGTTTATACCATATTCCAATGCTAAATGAATGGTTCCCTGATCAAGTCCCCAAAAATTGTAAGATCCTGTATTAAATTCACCAAACCTGTGCGAAACCCTAAACTCGAGTTGATTTTTCTTCATTCGTTCAACAGAATGACCGTTTACAACTCTGGTTGACTTAAAAGTAGCAGTCGCATAAGTGATTTGAGGCTTGACAGATTTATTCATCAATGAGTCAAGGTCTTGTGCAGATGCCAGACTTGATTTACCAAAAATTACAAAAAGAATAAATGTAAATGTTAATAATCTCTTTTTCATAGCGTTAGTTGTTTAATGTTCCTCTCTTGATCCAAAGTTTGATCGTATTGATTTCACAAGGTGTTAACTGGCCTCCATTTAGTGGCATTGCATAATATCCTGATGTATGTTGAATTGTACCAACCAGCTTACCATTGTCTGCGAAAAATTTAACATCCGGATAATCCTGAAGTCTTATTCCAGAGCCACTGCCTGCGGCATGAGCATTCGAATGACAGGAGTAACAGTTGGACAGAAGAATTGGTTTGACTTGGGCACTAAAGTTAGTCACGGTAGTATCACAAGGTGTAACCTCACCTGGCTTTCCTAAGAGGGCTTCTTCACTATCGTAGTAACATCCTGCCAGACAATATGTCAGGATTAATGTAATAAAAGGTAAAAAATAGTTTTTCATGATTTATAAGTTAATTCTGTAACTCGCCGGAGGCTTTCCATAGTTCAAGCTGTCGTAATTCGCAATCTGTGATATGACCTCCGGGAGGCATTTGTAATGTAATGCCCTGAACGGCTTTCAAAATAGATCCATTGTCGAGGTTGGCCTTAACCGATGCATAACTATCCAATAACACACCTTTATTTGCATTACTTCCGCTGTGACATGACACACAATTGTTTGACATTATTAGTGAAATCTGTTTCTGATAGGTAACTACTCCTGTGGTATCGCATGAGGAAGCACAAGTTCCATTTTGTGCACCGTTTTTAATCCAATTGTAAATACTATCTTTTTGAGCTGTATTTAATTTGGTGTATGAATTTGGTGGCATATTATTATTGGCAACTGCCGTGTATAACCTGCTGGAATTTGGAGATCCTGCTTTGACAAGGTTTGTCATAACCGAGGCATAACTCGTGATATTGTAACCATCACGATGGGTAGTCTGGTCATGACAACCTGTTGTTCCACAAGAGGATAATAAGACTGGTAAAATATCCCGCTGGAAACAAACCACATCTCCGGTTCCTGAAGATGACCCTCCTTTACCCCCATTGCCAGGTAAAACCGGAGTCGTAGTTGCACACATCGTATTTTTAGCACCCTGATCAATCCAAACCCTGATAAGGATCCGTTCATTTTCGGATAAGGCACCGTCCGGAGGCATTAACTGCGTAAAGCCCTTTCCAGTAATAGCCTTGTAGGCAATGCTTTTTTGAGCATCATAAGGCGTTACAGAACTGAAAATAGAATTGTAGTCGTAAAAGCCAAAGCCCCCTTTGGATTTGCTTTGACTATGACAGGTTGCACATTTATTTAAGAATATGGGTTCTATCTCTGTATTATAACATACCGGGGTCATCGTATTGACATTGAGACCCTCGTGACGGCATTGAACCAAAATTAACGGCAAAGTGAGACCAAGTATTACATGCACAAAAATTTGAACAGTTTTTCCACCCTTCATATACTAAGTTTTACTTTATATTGTTGATGAATGCAATTAGATAATGGTTGCAAAGGTTCAAAATAAATATTGAATCAAGCAAATATTAATCGATTCATTTATACTAAAATACTAACATAAATATTTATGTTGCTACGTTATTTGATCATGATCAGTAAAATATATGATCAATGGGAATCACAGGAGAATCTTCAATCGATATCATTGCATTGATTATTCGTGCCTCTGAAAAGTGCGAAATTGCCTTGATTGTCAACCTTGCCGGTATAACACGCTTATCCTTAAAATACGACTGAAGACGAGTACCTAAGAGTAAAGGTTTTGATTGCGAATACCAATTATTGTTATGTTTGAATATGATATTCGCATACGAAGTATCTGTGATTAATCCATTTTTAACAATCAATATATCACTATGTTGGCCTTTATTTTCGGATAATAGTGTCAAATCCTTCCTGTCGGAATATTTAAATGAATATTCTATATGATTATCATTAACGATGAGCAAGGAATTGATCGGTTTGACCTCATATTTCGAGTATATAATGCTTATAACATCGATTCCATAGGTCACGGTGCACTTAACTTTAAAGTCAATTAAGTTATGAGGAATACAGAGGTGGTTCTGGAATTTAATTGAACGCTGGTCCCCAAAAAAATGTCGCCTCGTCTGGTTACATCGTTCGTTGTGCAATTCAATTCTATGAAAACTGCCTTTCTCGTAACAGATTGTCTCAATAAATAGGTACATAAACCTTATCTGTAAGTTCTTTATATTCTTTTACGGGATCACTGTAGAATGTAATCCCTCCGCCACTCTTAAATACAAAATTCTGCCCGCTTTTTTCAATAAACCGGATCATAACAGCTGAATGAATATCTGTACCATCAAAGATGCCGAAGACTCCGGTGTAATAACCTCTTTTATATACCTCTGCCCGGCTGATTATTTCAAGGGTTTTTCTTTTGGGAGCACCACAGATTGATCCTGCTGGTAACAGCATCATTATAATATCGCCAATATGACTCCTGTAATCGTTTTGAAGCTCCCCGGTTATTTCAGAACTTACCTGTAACAATGTTTTTTCATGCGTTTTAACCGTATTTAGAAATCTGAATTTTTCAACTTTCACATTTGTGGAAACCAGAGATAAATCACTTCTTATCATATCCACAATAGTATGATGTTCAGCTGTTTCCTTTATATCATTTAAAATGATACTTCGTGCATTCCGGATTGATTCGTCGATTGTACCTTTCATAGGAAATGAAGAAATTTTATTGCCCTGTGTAAAAATAAATCGTTCAGGGGAGAAAACGACAAATAAATTCTTGAAAAGCAACTTGTAAGGTGCTTCACTCCTGTAAAAGATATCTTTAAGTGAAATATTTGTTGTAACTGGAGTTGGGAAAGTCAGATTTGTCAGGAAAGAGTTTCCTTTTTTGATTTCATTGAAAATTAGGTCAAATGACTTTCTATAAACATCGAAACTTACAGGATTTTTTGTAAACGTGAAAGGAATTCCGTCAACTGAATCATCAACAATATTAGTAAGGTCTTCAAACTTAAAATAGATTCCATTTATGGCAGCTTCTTCAAGAGGTAGAACAACCGGATTCAATTGTTCGAAGTCAATAATGAAAATGAAAGGTTTTCGATTCTTACCCCAAAGATTCATTTTAGAAATATATTTGACTAAACCTGGATTCTTCATGCTTATCTTCCGATAATTGATTTAAGCAACAGAATATTAGTAATATGCACTTCATTTCTTTCCCAACGAATAATCTTTTCATTTTCCATCTCACTGATTGATCGTGCAAGAGAAGGTCGTGCTACACCAAACATTGAAGCAAGGGCTGTTTGATTTTGCCCTATTTCTACAACCAATCCCGGCGATCTCAACTGATTTAAAAGATAGTATGCAATCTTCTCTCTAATAGTTTTGAAACTTAAAAAGGTAATTTTATTAGACAGAAACTGGACTTTTCCTGAAACGATATTTAAATAGTTATTTAAAAGGCGAGGATCGCTGGATAGAAGCCGTGTGAAATCTTTTTTATGAAAAGAGAGTATTTTTCCCTCAGACAAAGCGGACAAATTGACTGGAAAGAAATTTTGGGGCCCATACAAAAATGCTGCTGCAACCATCTGAGGTGGCTCCAAATCTTCTATTTTAAGGCTATTGCCCGCAAAATCTACCATTTCACCCCGAAGCTTTCCCTCAAGTAATATCATTGCCTTTCCTACAGTTTCACCTGAAAATTCAAGAACTTCATTACTCGAAAAATTCCTGATCTGATGCAATACATTATTTATTACCAGGTTAATTTCCAAAACATCCAAACCTGAAAATAGGGGAGACGATTTTAAAACACCAAACATCTTTTTTCTGCAAATATAGTCAGTGTGTCACAATTGTTACACTTTTTAATTGCTGTCATTTGTATTTTTGACAGGTTAATATTCGAAATTGAATTATAGCATTGGTGATTTGTTCTACTTTATTAAATCTGAAATACAAAAATGGAACGTGAAATAATAAAAATCGATGAAGACAAATGTAATGGGTGCGGACAATGTGTTCCTAACTGCCATGAAGGTGCTCTTCAGATAATTGATTCTAAAGCTCGTTTAATCAGTGATCTGATGTGCGATGGGCTTGGTGCTTGTGTTGGTCATTGTCCGGAAGGGGCAATAACTATTGAATCAAGGGAAGCTGAACCTTACGATGAAATCAAAGTTATGGAGATTATGGTCAAAAAGGGTTTTAACACTGTGGTGGCACATCTTCGTCATTTAAAGGAACATCAGGAAGCGGCATTTTTAAAACAAGGAATGGCTTATCTTGTTACTCATGAATCTATGCTGGAATTTAAGGTTGGTGATGTAAAAAATGCTGTTCATCAGCAGAATAACCTATCCATTGAATCTCCAGGATGCCCGGGATCCAAAAGTGTGATTTTTCATCCTGCAGACATTAAGATGGCAGATTCACCCGTTAGAGGATCCTTGAAATCTCAATTGCGACATTGGCCTGTTCAATTACATTTAATTAACCCTTCCGGATCACATTTTATAGGATCCGATTTATTGGTTGCCGCTGATTGTACCGCATTTACTTTAGGTGATTTCCATCAAAACTGGCTGAAAAATAGAACCTTGGTCATAGCATGCCCTAAACTCGATCAGGGCAAAGAAATTTATCTGCAAAAAATTATTTCCCTGATAGATAATGCAAAAATAAATACGATTACAGTTCTTATTATGGAAGTTCCGTGCTGTTCAGGCCTTTTGCAACTTGTAGAACTTGCTGCATCACAGTCTCGAAGAAAAGTTCCTGTTAAAGCTATTACAATAAGCATTCAAGGTGAAATATTAAATGAGGAGTGGGTTTAAAATTTAATGCTTTAGCCGGTTTCGAATATTAGATACAACTTTTTCGTACTTTCGCATGCGGAAAAAATTGAAAGAATAATGAAAAAGTTGTTTACATATTTTCTACAGGGACTTTTATTTATTGCTCCTTTGGGAATAACTGTTTTAATAGTTTACAGGATTTTTACATTTACAGACGGGTTGCTTGCAACATATCTTGAAGAGCATTTAGAGATAAAGACTCCAGGTTTGGGGATACTGATTATATTTATTCTTCTTGTGCTTCTTGGAATGGTAGGTGAAACAATACTTGCCAGGCCACTTAAGA
The DNA here is from genome assembly GCA_903850335.1 of uncultured Bacteroidia bacterium. Taxonomy (GTDB): domain Bacteria; phylum Bacteroidota; class Bacteroidia; order Bacteroidales; family Prolixibacteraceae; genus JAAFHB01. The sequence goes on from CAINLJ010000270.1 coordinate 45,505, forward strand.
ATATTTTAAACCGTATATTAGAAAAAACACCTTTCCTCAAATTAATCTATACTTCTATAAATGATCTGTTTTCGGCTTTTATAGGTAAAGAACGAAAATTTCACCGGCCTGTAATGATATTGCTTAACAAGGAGAATGACTTATGGAAGATGGGATTTGTTACACAGGATATTCCAATTAAAATAGATGAAATTGAATTAATTACAGTCTATTGTCCATTCTCCTATGGATTTGCCGGTGAAATATATTTAGTGCCACCTTCCAGCGTAAAACCCATTTCTGTTCCTCCTACAGATGCTATGAAGTTTATAATTTCAGGAGGTGTTTCAGGAGTCGACTTTAATCCGAAATAAAGATTAAAGAACTGACATTATTTCAGAGAATTAAACTTTGGCCGGAAATTTGATATGTTTCCTTTTGTATGTATACGAATTAAAATCTTAAGGTATGATAGGAAGTTGGATAATTTTCATTGTTTTTGCGTTAGTAAGCTGGTTGATCAGCAATCAGCTAAAACGGCGCTTTGAGGAGTATTCCGGAATCCCAACCTCAAACGGTATGTCAGGGAGGGAAGTTGCACAGAAGATGTTACAGGATAATGGGATATTTGGGGTTAGAATTGAATCAGTAGAGGGAAAACTAACCGATCATTACGATCCTTCAACCAGGACTGTAAATCTGAGTGAAGATGTATATAGTGGAAGAAGTGTGGCAGCGGCAGCAGTTGCAGCACATGAATGCGGCCATGCTCTTCAGCATGCTTCAGCATATCAATGGCTTGGCTTACGGTCCGGACTAGTGCCTGTAGTAAGTTTCGCTTCGCAATGGATGCAATGGATTCTGCTGGCAGGAATACTGCTAATAAATACCTTTCCGGCAATTTTGCTGGCAGGCATTGTACTTTTTGCTATGACAACTTTATTTAGTTTTATAACACTTCCGGTTGAAATTAATGCAAGTAACCGGGCATTGATCTGGATTAAATCCTCTGGAATAACTAATTCCCAGACTCATGAAAAAGCTGAGGACGCTTTGAGATGGGCAGGTTATACTTACATTGTTGCTGCACTTGGATCATTGGCCACTCTTTTGTATTATATTATGATTTATATGGGAGGGAGAAGGGATTAAAATAAAAAGGGGCTGTCTTTACGGACACCCCCTTTTTATTTTAGAAGAGATTATTTATAAAATCATGTTCCGGTGATATCGGGAATTTTTCATCAAAGGCAAATCCGGGATGCCTTTTAATCCACTGTCCACGTGTGAAGTCGGGAAAATCGACAGATGTTCCACCTCTGGCAACCGACATTTCAGATAATGCAGAAACCGCACTCCAGGCAGCAGCATCGTAAGCATCGAGAGGTACCTGCCTTTTGTTTCGTACTGTATCAAAAAAATCATTTAGCATTATGAAGTCCATACCCCCATGACCTGAACCAAGGGCCTGCTCGCCTTTTTCTCTCCAGTATTTATGATCGTATTTTTTCAGCCAATCCTCAGCTTTGTCCCAGGTATGAGGTTTACTCTGACCTTCGACGTAGATCTGTTCACCAGCATCCATCCACTCACCTCCGCCTTCGCCTTTCCAGATACCATTTGTCCCCTGGACACGAAAACCTAAAGAATAAGGGCGAGGCAAGTTTGTATCATGAGTAACTAAAATTGTCTCACCATTTGCACATTTTATCATGGAGGTCACAATGTCTCCCAAATTGAAATTAATATTTTGATAGGGGTGATCTTTTCCTACATGATCATCAATGAATTTAGACAATCCCCTTGATTTTGTGGCCATTGCAGAAAGGGTGAGGAATCTGTTTCCACGATTAATGTCAAGATAAACACCTATTGGACCGAGTCCATGGGTAGGGTATAGGTCACCATTTCGGCGAACAGCATGAAGACCTCTCCATTTAGCTTCTGAATGAGCTTCTTTACCTATCTTTAAATCATGACTCTCAACATCAAATTTCACTCCTCGAAGATCATGTTCATACCCACAACGGCAATGGATTAATTCCCCAAAAAGATTGGTGCGAACCATGTTTAAAATTGCCATAACATCCCTGCGGTAGCAAACATTTTCCATGATCATTACCTGGTTTCCGGTTTGTTCATGTACATTTACAAGATCCCAGCATTCTTCGATCGTATTTGCAGCCGAAACTTCAACTCCAGTGTAAGGTACACCAGCCTTCATTGAGGCTATGGCCATAGGAACATGCCATTCCCATGGAGTCGCGATAATAACTGCATCAAGAACTTCTTTTTTTAGCATCTCCTCAAAAGCATGATCACTTCCCGTGTAGGCCTTGGGTGCTTTCATTCCGTTTTTCGCAACAATCTTCTGAACATTATCTATTGCCTCCTGACTAATATCACAAATTGCAACAACTTCAATTCCACCAACCGTAATCGAATCGTGCACATGACCACTGCCGCGACCACCAATACCGATAAATCCAACCCTTACGATAGAAGGATCGTGTTGAATAGTTTCCTTATTTTTTGCATTTTTTTGTCCAAATGCTTTGCTGTCAGTTAATCCCATCGCTGCAACTCCTAAACCTGCTGCAGTTCCGGTTTTAACAAAATCTCTGCGGTTTGTTTTCATTTTTTCTAGTTTCGTTTATAACTGTAAAATTGAGTATTCAAAACCGGAAAATAAAATGTTTGAATAACTTTGTGCAGTTAAATTTTAAAAATAAATAATTATGAATCAAAAAAGTCTGGTGCGCCAGGCAGGTCATGTTTTAACATTCAGAAAATTTGCACGAAAAGGGTATTCAATATTTCGCAGTTTGAATAAGATTGTAAGAATAGGCTGTTTAAGTGTAAGCTATTTGTTATTTGCAATACCTTCGAATGCTCAAAAAAACATGATGAATGCCGCACACGACTCAATCAGCCCAGTGAAAGACATAAAGGTTGATGAAGTCGTTGTCAGCGCACAGCGGGCTCCTGTAGCATTTTCACAGGTTGCCCGTGTTGTTAAAGTAATAGGGAAGGAGGAGATCCAAACGGCTCCTGTTCAAAGTATTCAGGACCTGTTGCGCTATTCGCTGGATATTGACGTGAGGCAACGTGGAAGTCTTGGAGTACAGACAGATATCAGTCTGCGTGGGGGTTCTTTTGATCAGGTACTAATTTTGCTAAACGGAATTAATATCAACGATCCACAAACAGGGCATCATTCACTAAATCTCCCGGTTAGTTTTGATGCAATCGACAGAATTGAAATTCTTGAGGGTCCATCCTCCCGAATTTACGGACCTAATGCTTTCAGCGGTGCAATTAACATAATCACAGGCAGTTCAGAGAACTCAAATCTAAAGGCGAGGATTTCGGCGGGGCAGAATGGCTATTTTGATGCAGGATTATCGGGAACTTTTGCATCAGGCAAATTGAAAAATCTAATTTCCTATGACCATCGAAGCTCTGACGGGTATATCAAAAACACTGATTTCAAGCTTAATGATGCCTTTTACCAGGGGAAACTTACAACCAAAACAGGCACACTGGATTTACAGGCAGGACATACTGACAGGAGCTTTGGGGCTAACAGTTTTTATACACCTGCCTATCCTGATCAATATGAACAAGTTAAGACCACCTTTGCCTCTATAAAAATGGAAACCGGCGATTTAGTCCATTTTACCCCTTCTGTTTATTGGCGAAGGAACCAGGATCGTTTTGAACTTTTCAGATACCCAGAATTGGCTCCTGCCTGGTACACTACACACAATTATCATCTCACAGATGTATACGGTTCAAATCTAAACGCCTGGTTTGTAAGCCGTTTTGGGAAAACAGCTTTTGGTACTGATTTTAGAAGCGAAAATATTGAAAGTAATGTTTTGGGAAAACTTATGGATAATCCAGTTTCTGTTCCTGGCGAATCCGGGCATTTCTTTACTAAATCAGATACCCGCACTAACATGAGTCTGTTCGTTGAGCATTCGATTTATTGGCACAGGTTCACAGCCTCAGCCGGAATTATGGCTAACTGGAATTCACAATTAGGCACTAAATGGAAGATATTTCCCGGAATGGATATTAGCTACCAGATCTTAAATACTTTAAAGTATTATGGATCTATAAATTCCTCACTTCGATTACCGACATTCACCGATTTATATTATTCAAGTCCTACAAATAAAGGAAATACTTCCCTTCAACCAGAGAAGGCTGTTGAATTTGAATCGGGGTTTAAATATCAGTTTAACGGCATAGACGGACATTTAGCCTATTTTCATCGAAATGGGAAAAATATGATTGACTGGGTTCGAAAACCTGGAGATAATATCTGGAATGCAATGAATATCACAGAATTAAATACAGATGGACTGGAATTTTCGGCCAAAATAAATCCCGGGAGGCTTTTTAATAAAAAACTATTTATTCAATCTATAAATCTATATTGGTCCCATCTAAACCAAAATAAACAATCCGGTTTGTATGCTTCGTCGTATATACTTGATTATCTTAAAAATAAATTTAATTTGGGAATAACACACCAGGTAATTAAAAATATAAGTATAAACTGGCAAATTTCCTGTCAGGATAGAAACGGATCTTACACAAACTGGGATGGCAGCAAATATGGACACCAAATCAACTATAAACCCTATATATTGGTTGATAGTCGGTTATACTGGAAAAAAAGAAAGGTAACTTACTATCTGGAAGCCTCAAATCTCCTAAACAAAGAGTATCATGATTTTGGAAATATACAGGAACCAGGCAGGTGGATTAAGGCAGGTATCATCTATCAGCTTAATTTATTGCCAAAGATTTAAAAATAACTATCTTCGCGTTGCAAAATAAAAGAAAAATTTATGTTAAAAGGAATTTTGGCCATTTCCGGACAACCCGGGCTTTATAAAGTAATTTCTGAAGGGAAGAATAATGTTGTAATTGAATCTCTGCTTACAGGCAAGAAATCTACTGCGTATGCTGATGCAAAGATGAGTGCGCTCGAAGATATTGCTATTTATACATCCACGGAAGATGTACCCTTAAAGAGAATTTTTCAGAAAATATTTGAAAAAGAAAATGGAGGACAAGCGATTGATGCTAAATCATCACCCGACGATCTTAAGAAGTATTTCGAAGTTATTTTACCTGATTACGATAAGGAAAGAGTTTACGGATCTGATGTAAAAAAAGTCATTTCCTGGTATAACTTATTACAAGAGAAGGGACTATTGGCATTTGAACCGGATACAGAACTGGAACAGGAGACTGAAGAAGCTTTAGATACAAATGAACCTGTTGAATAACTCTGAATAAACAGGCAATAAAAAAGCGGTAATTTTACGATTACCGCTTTTTTTATCCCGGGATTAATTATAACCTTTCTGAAATAAAATCCTTGATATTATTTTCAATCCTACTGGCAGCATTGCTTACATCACCCCTCACAAATTTGTCACCCGTAATATTTTCAAACAGTTCAATGTAACGTTCTGATATTTGTGCAACAATTTCAGGAGTCATTTCAGGAACAGTCTGACCTTCAAGACCTTGAAAACCATTTTCGATCAACCATTGCCGTACAAATTCCTTGGATAATTGTTTCTGGCTCTCTCCGCTAGCCAACAGGTCCTCATAGCCGTTTGCGTAAAAATATCGGGAAGAATCAGGTGTATGAATTTCATCGATGAGGTAAATCTGATCGCCTTTTTTGCCAAACTCATACTTGGTATCCACCAGAATTAAACCTTTTTCGGCAGCCATGATTGTGCCGCGTTCAAAAAGCGAATAGGTATATTTTTCGAGCTGTGCATATTCTTCGGCAGATACAAGTCCCTGATTTACAATTTCTTCCCTTGATATGTCTTCATCGTGTCCTTCGGCAGCCTTTGTTGTCGGAGTTATTATCGGCATGGGAAATTTTTGACTTTCTTTCATTCCCTCAGGCATTACGACACCGCAAAGTACCCTTTTGCCTGCACGATACTGGCGCCATGCATGTCCGGTAAGATATCCCCTAATGACCATCTCTACTTTAAACGGCTCACACAAGTGACCAACCGTAACCATTGGATCGGGTGTGGCTATTTTCCAGTTGGGTACAATGTCTGCTGTTGCATTCAGAAATTTGTCTGCAATCTGATTTAAAACCTGTCCTTTGAATGGAATACCTTCCGGCAGCACAACATCAAAAGCAGAAATCCTGTCAGTGACTACCATAACCAGATAATCATTTTTGATATTATATACATCTCTCACTTTACCTTTGTAGAAACTTACCTGACCGGGGAAAGAAAAATTTGTTAAAACTATTGCATTACTCATATTATCAGAAATTTATAGGTTATTAAAAATCTTCGTTATGTATTATATTGTATCTGTCGTATGCGTCCACGATTTCTCTCACAAGTTTGTGCCGTACAATATCACTCTTATCGAAATGGATTGTTGAGATACCTGAAACACCATTAAGTATTTTTAATGCAAGGATTAAGCCGGAATGCTGCTTTCTTGGCAAATCGATCTGTGTTATATCTCCGGTTATTATATACTTGGTATTCAATCCCATCCGAGTTAAAAACATTTTTAGCTGAGGAATTGTAGTGTTTTGTGCTTCATCCAGAATTACAAAAGCATTACTTAATGTCCTGCCTCTCATAAACGCAAGAGGAGCAATCTGAATTATACCGTCTTTCAGATATTCTTCCAGTTTTTTGGGTGGGATCATATCCAGTAACGCATCGTAGATCGGTTGAAGGTAAGGATCAATTTTTTCCTTAAGATCTCCTGGCAGAAATCCAAGATTTTCTCCTGCCTCAACTGCAGGCCGGCTTAATATAATCCGCTTAATTTGTCTGTTTTTTAAAGCACTAATTGCCAATGCTATGGCGACGTATGTTTTACCTGTTCCTGCAGGTCCGATGGCAAATATCAGATCATCTTTTTTCGATATCTCAACAAGTTTGGATTGGTTTGCAGTGCGTGGCCGTATGGGTTTTCCTGAATTACCGAATACAAGTACATCGCTTGCATTTTGTATACTCTGTTCAATAGAACTTATGTCATCCATCATAATCTGGTGAATCGTTTCATCAGAAAGGGCATTAAAGTGGTAAAAATGTTCGATAATTAATTGAAATCTTCGGATGAAATCACTAACCTCTTGTTCTTCACCTTTTATTTTTATTGTATGGCCACGGGCAACAATTAGAATCTTCGGGCAATACGACCTGATCAACTCCATTTTAGAATTTCTAACGCCGTAAAACTCCGTAGGATCAATACCTTCAAGCTGAAAACTATGCTCTATCATGCACACTAAATTAGATTCTACAAAATAAGCATTTTTTTGAGACAGATATTTATTGGTTCGCGGAAATAGTAAATAAAACAGCATCTATTTAAAATTAGTTAAGCAAATAATTACTTTCGTAGTCATAAA